>JAAZYM010000057.1 GCA_014239655.1 Flavobacteriales bacterium
AATGAGCTAAATATCTTAAATAAATCAAAAACACCACCCTTTACAATAGAGAATGAGACGGATGGAGGAGATGAATTGAGAATGAAATACAGGTATCTTGATATTAGAAGAAATCCTATAAAAGAAAATCTTTTATTAAGAAATAAAGCATCCTTAGAAACAAGAAAATACCTAAATAGTAAAGATTTTATAGAAGTCGAAACCCCTTATCTAATCAAATCTACTCCTGAGGGAGCAAGAGATTTTATAGTTCCATCCAGAATGAACGAAAAACAGTTCTATGCGCTACCGCAATCACCTCAAACATTTAAGCAATTACTTATGGTTGGTGGAATAGATAAATATTATCAAATTGTAAAATGTTTTAGAGATGAAGATCTAAGAGCAGATAGACAGCCAGAATTTACACAGATTGATTGTGAGATGTCTTTCATTAATCAAGAAGATATATTAGCAACATTTGAAGGATTAACAAAACATCTTATAAAAGAAATAAAAGGTATTGATATTAATGATTTCCCAAGGATAACCTATGACGATGCCATCAAATTATATGGAACAGATAAACCTGATATAAGATTTGATATGAAATTTATTGACCTTACTCAAGAGGTAAAAGGACATGGTTTTAATGTCTTTGAACAAGCAGAAGTTGTACTTGGGATTAAGTTGAGTGGATGCGCAGATTACTCAAGAAAACAATTAGACAAACTTGTTGATTTTGTAAAAACACCACAAGTTGGCGCTTCAGGATTAGTCTATTGTAAGTTTGATGAAGATGGTACTAGTAAATCAAGTGTAGATAAGTTTTTTGACGAGAAAACAAAATCTACCTGGTCTAATAAGTCTAAATGTGAAAAAGGAGACCTCCTTTTAATGATGTCAGGGGAGATGGTGAAAACACAGAAAGCGTTAGGTGTTCTTCGATTAAAATTAGCAGAAGATCTATCACTAAGAAATCCAAATGAATTTGCTCCTTTATGGGTGACTGACTTTCCTCTGCTTGAATGGAATGAGGAATCTCAAAGATTTCATGCTATGCACCACCCCTTCACGGCTCCCAAGAAAGAAGATATCGCAAAAATTGAAACAGATCCTAAGTCTGTTCGGGCTAATGCATACGATCTTGTGCTGAATGGTAATGAAATAGGGGGAGGATCAATAAGAATTCATAATAAAGAGTTACAAAAATTAATGTTTAAACATTTAGGATTCTCTGATGATGAAGCAAAAGAACAATTTGGATTCTTAATGGATGCATTTGAATATGGGGCCCCACCTCATGGGGGTATTGCTTTTGGTTTTGATCGCTTATGTGCTATTTTAGGAGGAGAAGAATCTATTCGTGATTTTATTGCTTTCCCTAAAAACAATTCAGGAAGAGACGTAATGATTGACTCCCCTTCTAACATAACTGGAGCTCAACTTAATGAATTAGGTATAAATCTTAACAAATAATCTTAAAATAAATAATGTCTCAAAACAATAAATACAGTATATGGATTAAAATTATCTCTGTTGCAATACCTGTTGTAGTAGCTATTTTATTCACAGTTAAAATACCAAACGCAACTCCACTTTCTTTTCTCCCTCCAATTTACGCTTGTATAAATGCCCTAACAGCTATATTACTTGTTATAGCATTAATTGCTATTAAATCAAAAAAAATTAAGCTACATGAGTGGCTAATGAAAACATGTATTGGTCTTTCTTTAATTTTCCTAGTCATGTATATTGCTTATCATATGACTACAGACCCTACCCCTTTTGGTGGACAAGGTTACATCAAAATTTTATACTTTTTTATTTTAATCTCTCATATTCTTCTATCTATTGCTCTTATCCCTTTAGTGTTAATAAGTTATGTTAGGGCTTTTCAAAAAGAATTTGTATCACACAAGAAAATTGCTAAAATAACATTCCCTGTTTGGCTATATGTTGCTATCACTGGCGTTATTGTGTATGTCATGATATCACCATATTATATTCACTAAATAATAAAATGAAAAAAGAACATATCCCTGTAATAGTATGGTTGTGTTCTGGCTGTCTTTTAATCTTTACAATGGTAATTGTGGGTGGAATTACAAGGTTAACCGGATCTGGATTGTCAATGGTAGATTGGAATTTATTTATGGGTGCAATACCACCAATGAATCATCAGCAATGGTTAGAAGCATTTGAGCAGTACAAGCAGTTTCCTGAATTCCAGCAAAAGAACTATCTATTTTCTCTACCTGAATTTAAAAATATTTTCTTTTGGGAGTATATACATCGCCTACTTGGAAGATTTATAGGGCTGGTTTTTATTATTCCTTTTATCTGTTTTTTAATTAAAAAAACATTATCAAAAAAATTAATTTTACAATGTAGCTTACTACTGATTATGGGGGGGGCACAAGGTTTTATTGGTTGGTGGATGGTAAAAAGTGGGTTAGTAAACAATCCTGATGTAAGTCATTTTAGACTAGCAATTCATCTAATTACAGCATTCTTAACATTTGCCTACACCCTTTGGTTAATGTTATCATTAATATACCCACAAAAAAACTATAGTAATAAAAAACTATACAACCTATCCTTGATATTATTAATTGTTTTAATAATACAAATAGTATATGGAGCCTTTGTAGCTGGACTAGATGCCGGAAAAGTATATAATACCTGGCCAAAAATGAATGAAAGATGGGTAGCTGAGGCTGTATATGCAATGTCTCCTTTATGGCAAAACTTTGTGAATGGACTAGCTGGTGTTCAATTTATACATAGAGAACTTGCTTATGTTGTGTTAGGGTTAATTATATATATCTTTTTTAGAGCTAAATCATTTGAATTAATAAAAATCCAACAGCATGCAATTAACTTACTATTAATAACTGTTTCATTACAAGTAATACTAGGGATTATAACCTTGCTTATGGGGGTTCCTATATGGTTAGGTGTTGCTCATCAAATTGGTGCTTTTCTTCTTTTAGGTGCAAGTGTTTTTTCTCTTTTTATATTTAAAGAAAATAAGTAATAACCCACTTGTCTAATACATATACAATCTGCATGAATGGCAAATAGATAAGTGAGGATAACATCAGTTTCTTTGCGCTACTATCATTTACTTGCTGTAATAATTTATACGAATTATAGGTAAACCATAAGCCTATCAACAAGATCATAATAAAAGAAGGAAAAGACAAATTAATACCATCCATATTAAAAAAGAATGGCAACACAGAAACAATAGTCATGAAAATCGAAGTAATAAATGCCAATAAAGCGGGGTAGATTCCTTTTTTTCCTCCATACATCATCTTGAATCCTGCTTTTTTGTATTCCTCATCTCTTATCCATGAAATTGAAATAAAATGGGGAAATTGCCATAAAAATTGAATAGCAAAAAGAACCCCAACAGCCAATCCAAAGTCATCAGTTGCTGCCACCCATCCTAATAAGACAGGTATTGCTCCAGGTATTGCTCCGATAAAGATAGATACAGTCGACATTCTCTTTAAGGGGGTATAGGAGAGTACATATATCATTAGAGAAAGTAATCCAAAGGCAGATGATTTAGATAAGAAGCCATAAAAACTTCCATGAGACTTGATTAAACTTAACAAATAGAGTCCCAAAACTCCAATAACAAAAGAAAAAAGAACGGCATTGATAGAGCTAATTCTCTTTTGAGGAAGAGGTCTTAGACGTGTTCTTTCCATTAACCCATCATGCTCTTGCTCTAAACATTGATTAAATCCATTCGCAGATCCTGTAACAAGGAATCCTCCAAGAGCTAACAAAATAAATTCCTGTAAATTAAAGCTGGTTACTCCAATTAAATATCCTGCCATAGCAGAAAAAACGACAGTACATGAGAGTCTAAATTTTAGAAGCTGGCCGTAGTATTTAAGATGATTAAACAAAGCAACTAATTTATTGTTTTAGTTTTTTTATTTTGAAAAAACCAAAACAAACAAAATAGTAAAATTGATATATAAGGCATGGCCATCAAGTATAGAATACCATTATTCAAGCCGGCACCAGCACTTCCTCCAGATTCAAGATTAGCCTCCACTACTGCCTTACACATAGCGCATTGAGCAAAAATTTCATTTACAAAAACAAAAAACACTACACAAAAAGAAAGGATCCTTTTTACCATCTTCTCTTTGTCTTTTTAGGGCGCTTATATTCAGCCATTAATACCTTAACATCATTTATCAAATCCTTCATCTGGGCCTCATTAGTTCCATCATATACACCTACAACATTACCATTTTTATCCACTCCAGATCTTACCCTGCCTTCTTTATCAATTAAGACAAAATATTCTGAGTGAAGAAATCCTCCTGGGGCTAATGAGTCGGGGCTAACATTTACAAAATAAGACTTGGCAATATCATAAATTTCATCTTTATCTCCAGTTACAAAATCCCAGTTTTCTAAATCTATTGCCACATTGTTATTTCTCATCTCATCCACATATTGCATAAATCGCTCAGGAGTGTCATTGTTTGGGTCAACAGTGTGAGATAAAAATCTTACGTTTGGATACACACTAAGCTTCTTTTGTACATACGCCATATTCTTAGTCATGATTGGACATATAGATGGGCAGTGTGTAAAGAAGAAATCAGCTATATATATGTTTCCCGTCATACTATCATTATTGATTGTGTTCCCATGTTGATTAATAAATGAGAAACCACTAATTATATGGTCGTTATTTGTTGCAGGATCTTTCTCTCCAACAATCTCAAGCTTAATAAAATTATTGAATCCTTTTGTTAGATAAGAATAAATTGTAATTGGAACTACTAATAAAAGTGTGAGGATTACAACACTTGTAATGCTTTTGATTTTCAAGCTCATTATTACATCATTAAATAGGCATAAGCACCTTCAGTTAAAATAATAAAAAGTAGGTATGGAACTAAAATAAATGCCGGGATAAGTATAGTCCATTTAAGACTCTTCTCTTCAAAACCTAGATGCATAAATACCAGCACAATATATCCTGCTTTAATCAATGTAAGTACTATAAATATGTGATTTAAAAGTTTGGTCTCAAGAAATTGTGTGTTCACTAAAAAATCCGGCTTTATCATTCCTAAAGCAACTTCAAACGTTGTTAATCCTAATAAGATCCAGAAGACTTTCCAAATCCACCAATTTCCACTATGTTGTTCATCTGACATAATTGTTTTTTTAAATTAAACTAAATAAAAGAAGGTAAATACAAATACCCATACTAAATCGACAAAGTGCCAATACAGTCCTACTTTTTCTATCATTTCATAATGCCCTCTCCTTTCATATGTTCCTTTAATAGTATTAATTAGAATAATAATAAGAAGAATCACACCACTAAACACGTGAAAACCATGAAAACCTGTTATAAAGAAAAAGTAATCGGCAAACAAAACATGTCCATATTCATTATATTTAAGATTAGCTCCTAATAAGATCTCTGAGGCATTTTTATCTAAATATTCAACAGCTGCATTGTGATCAAGAAATGTCTTGTCGTATAGTTTAATACCTAAGTCTTCTTCACTATTAAATCTCTCTTTAAATTCCGTAATATCAAAGCCATGGTGCTCCTCAGCATGTGAGTCCGCATGCATCAACTCATAAATAGAAAATATTTTTTCCTCTTTAACAACATGAATAACTTCTGCGTTTTTTAACTTAACAGCACCAGAGTCTCCATGTATAAAATGCCCCCATTCCCAAGCTTGAGAAGATAAAAAAGCAATCCCCCCAATTATCGTTAATGACAACCAAAGTATCACTTTATTTTTCTGCATCTTATGACCATAATTAACTGCTAGAACCATTGTAACAGAACTCATAATCAAAGTAAATGTCATTAAGGCAACAAATAGTAGCGGATGGTCTCCATGTAGAAATGGGAAATGAGTAAACACATCTTCTGGCAAAGGCCATATATCTTGATATTTAAATCTACTGAATCCATATCCAGTTAAAAATGCAGAAAATGTTAGTGTATCTGTGATTAGAAAAAACCACATCATTAATTTTCCGTAACTCGCCTTGTACGGAACATCTCCCCCCTTCCAAGCTGGAGCATTCATGTCGTTCTGAATTAGTGAATCTGCCATAAGTTTAATTTCTATTAAAAAATATTTTTATTTTATATATTAATTTCTAGTCTTTTTATTTTAAAAAAAATTTAGAAGCAAGAACAAAAGAAGCCAAAGAATTGCTAAAAAATGCCAATAAATAGCAGTCAATTCAAGTCCTAAACAATTGTTAATTGTATATGCATCTAAGCGTGATTTTACTGTAACATAAGCCAAAGCTATTAAGCCTCCAAATAGATGAACTAAATGAGCTAAAGTAAGGACATATAAAAAAGAACCGGAAGCATTACTTCCTGCTCCTGTTAGGTAAATCCCCTGATCAACTAACTGCTCCCATCCTTTAAACTGAAAAAATGAAAATAAGATTCCAAGTATCAAAACGCTAAACACCAAACTAAAAATCGAATTATTTGCTTTCAATCTTCCTTTGATAAAAAAAAGTAATAGACTACTAATAACAATTATTGCAGTGCTAACTAAAAAATAATTAGGAAGAGCAAATTCGATCCAATTTCCCTCAGGCTTTCTTACAATATATGCTGAAGTTAAACCAGCAAAGAACATTATAATTGCTGCCATACCTATCCATAATAGCTGTTTCTTTGCGTTATTTTCTACAGTTAAACCCATGCTAATGATCTTCTTCTCCTTCTTTTAATGGAACTGTCTGAGGAACATAGTCTTCCTCCATCCCAGGCTTAGAATAATCGTAAGCCCATCTTTGAACTACTGGTAAATCTCCTGGCCAGTTACCATGAATCCTCTCAATAGGAGTTGTCCACTCTAAGGTATTAGATTTCCATGGATTTGTTGATGCTTTTGTTCCTTTAAATATACTATAAACAAAATTAAAAATGAAGATTGCTTGAACAATAGCTCCTGCCAATGCAAAAAACGTAATGATCTCATTTATATCACTTAATCCATCAAACATTGGAAAAGAACTATTAGTATAATAACGTCTAGGTAATCCAGCAAGACCTAAAAAATGCATTGGAAAAAAAACGCCATATGCACAAATAAATGTTCCCCAAAAATGAAAATATCCTAAAGTTTTATTCATCATCTTACCGTACATTTTAGGGAACCAATGATATACACCTGCAAACATTCCATAAATAGCAGAAAGCCCCATCACAATATGAAAGTGCCCTACTACAAAATAAGTGTCATGCACATTAATATCTAATGCACTATCTCCCAAAATTAAACCTGTTAATCCTCCTGTAATAAATGCAGATACTGTTCCTATAGCAAATAACATTGCAGGAGTAAAACGAATATTGGCTCGCCAAAGTGTTGCTAACCAGTTAAATACTTTAACCGCTGAAGGAATTGCAATTAGCAGTGTGGTGAAAGTAAAAACTGAACCTAAGAAAGGATTCATTCCAGTCATGAACATATGGTGCCCCCATACAATAAAAGATAAAAAAGCAATTAATAAAATAGCCCCTACCATTGCTTTATACCCAAAGATTGGTTTTCGAGAATTAACAGCAATAACTTCAGAAACAATCCCAAGGGCTGGAAGTAAAATAATATATACTTCTGGATGGCCTAAAAACCAAAATAGATGTTCAAAAAGAATTGGGCTTCCTCCAGCAAAATGGAGTGCCTCCCCATTAATTATGATATCTGAAAGATAAAAACTAGTACCAAAAGACCTATCGAACAACAACAAAAGACCGCAAGAAAGTAAAACAGGAAACGACAAGACTCCTAAAATTGCCGTGACAAATAATGACCAACAAGTTAAGGGCAAGCGCTTCATTGACATTCCTTTAGTTCTTAAATTAAGTATAGTTACTATATAATTTAAACTTCCTAATAAGGATCCTACTATAAAGAATGTAATACTTAAAAGCCATAAAGTCATTCCAGTTCCTGAACCTGGAATTGCCTGTGGCAAGGCGCTTAATGGAGGGTAAATTGTCCATCCTCCAGAGGCCGGTCCACCTTCAACATAAATTGAGGACATCAAAATAACAGTAGCAAGAAAGAAAAACCAATACGATAACATATTAATAAAACCAGAGGCCATGTCTCTTGCTCCTATTTGAAGAGGGATAAGAAAATTAGCAAAAGTTCCTGAAAGACCTGCCGTTAAAACCCAGAAAACTAGAATAGTTCCATGCATCGTTACTAAAGCTAAATATTTATCAGGATTTAATGCTCCTTCTGCGCTTACCCATCCCCCAGGTAATAAATTATATAATGCAGAATATTCTCCTGGATTTGCTAGCTGAACTCTAAAAATTGCAGACATAAGCATTCCCACTATAGCCATAAACATTCCTGTAAGCAGGAATTGTTTGGCAATCATCTTATGATCTTGACAGAATATGTATTTTGTTATAAATGTTTCTTTATGATGATCTGACATTTTCTTCTATTTTAACGTTAATGTATTCTTAAGTGTTTTTTGAGAGCTTATCCACTTATTATACTCCTCCTCACTCTCAACAATAAATTTCATCTGCATGTTAAAATGGGCAGATCCACATATTTTATTACAAAGCAATACATACTCAAAATCATCTCCTTCTTCCTCTTTCATTTGAGTAGTTGTTTTAGTTGGTGTGAAAGCAAATTGTGTGGAAAGACCGGGAACGCAATTCATTTGAACTCTAAAATGCGGCAAGAATGCTGAATGAATAACATCTCTTGATCTAAATTTAAGAAGTACTGACTTATTAACTGGCAGATGAACTTCCCTAACAACTATATCGTCTGCAGAATTTTCATCTAGCACATCTACACCAAGTGTATTTCTTCCCTCTACTAGTTTATAATCAGATGCCCCTAAAATATTATCTGATCCTGAATAACGAGCTGTCCAATCAAACTGTTTTGAATAAACTTCAATAACAGTAGCGTCGGAAATATCTGGGTTCATAGCCCTATCCCAAGTTCTCAATCCATAAATAATTAAAGCAGTTAATACTATAGTAGGAATTACAGTCCAAGCAACCTCAAGTTTATTGTTGTGAGCAAAGAAATACGCAGTGCGTCCTTCTCTTCCTCTATATTTATATGCAAAATAGAATAGTAGTGGGGTTAACAGGAAGAACATAATCAATATCAAAGTCATTGAGACTTTCATCAAAGCATCAATCTCTTCGCCATGAACAGAGCTGGCTGGTGGTAAAAGAAAGTGATCCCAAGTTACCATCTGCCATATAACAAATGCTATAAATCCACCACCTATTATAAGAGAAAGAATTCCGTTTTTTTGATTATCATCATCAGTTACTGCATTAGTGTCTCGGTTTGTAATTTCAGAAAGCAACTCATTTACTCTAACTAATTGAACAAGAGCTGCTATGGTTAGTAAGGCTACCAGAGCGAATAATAAATTTGTCATTTTGTAATTTTTACGAAAGCAAAAGTAAGTATTATACACTAAATACAAATGAGTATTTAGCCTTTCTTTTATGAAAACTTATAAATAAATAATTGTTAGATACTTATATGTCATCAACACACCATTCTGCAAAAGAATTAGCGGTTTCAGAAAGAACCAATTTATACAGCTCAATGTTTTGAGGCAGTTGTTTTTTAATGATATTAGCAAAATCATTAACTAAATTTTCAGATGTTGGTTGATAAGGTAGATAAAACACCTTCTCAAATGCAGAGAGATCTATATTAGCGTGAGGGCTGTTTGCATTTAAAACTAAAGAATGATCAAATTTATCTACAATCAATGGTTTAACCATTTGCTTTAAAAGACTAAAGTCTAATACCATACCATCTTTTTTATGACCAGCCTCATCTTTAACCGCCCCTCTTAGGGTAACCCACAACTTGTAGGAGTGTCCATGAATATTTTTACAAAGACCATCATACCCATGAAGAGCATGAGCCATTTCCATTTTAAACTGTTTAGTTATTCTAATAATTTGTGACATTATTCCTTTAAATTTAATTTTACCTTTTTATGACTATAGTATATCTTTTTATTTTCTACTCCTTTACGTAATTTCTTCCTTTGATCCTCTGACATATTTGCAACCTCTATGCATTCCACAGAACAACAGCTTTCATGTTTATCCTTACATTTTTGACACTGTAAAAAAAGTAAATTACAATTCACATTTCTACAGTTAGTATGAATATCACAAGTCTCCCCACATTGGTGGCAATTACTTATTACATCACTTGAGATTCTCTCGCCTCTTCTTTCATCAAAAACAAAATTCTTTCCTAGAAATTTATTCTGAATTTTATTGTCTTCTTTGATTTGACGCACATAATCAATAATACCCCCATGAAGCTGACTGACATTATTAAATCCATAATTCTTTAAATATGCCGATGCCTTCTCACATCTGATTCCTCCTGTACAATATAATAGTACTTGCTCATTCTCTTTTCCATTTAGCATCTCTTTAACAAGAGGTAACTCTTCTTTAAATGTCTCAACCTCAGGACAAATTGCCCCCTTAAATTTTCCAATCTCGCTTTCATAGTGATTTCTCATATCTACGACTGTGGCTCCATTTTCTATTGCTTCATTCCATTCTCTAGCGCCTAAATGTTTCCCTACATTAGTCACATCATAATCATTCTCCGACAAACCATCTGCCACAATCTGATTCCTAACCTTTATAGTGAGTTTAAAAAATGATTTACCATCATCCTCAACAGCAATCTTAAAAGGGATGTCTTTTAAAACATCATATGAATTAAGATTCTCTACAAACTTATCCCAATTATGCTCAGGAACACTCATTTGTGCATTAACCCCTTCTTTAGCAAGATATATTCTACCATAGGCTGATAAGGATTTCCATTCTGAATACAATTTATCTCTAAATGACTCTACATTTTCTATAATTATATATCTGTAAAAAGAAACTGTTACTCTATTAAAAGACTCTTGCTCAAGTCTTAGAATAGCCTCTTTTCTACCAAGCTTATTAAACATTCCTTTTTTACCTCCATTAGGATCCATATGATCGATTTTTAATGCTTTTACAAAGATATAAAACCCTTACCTTTAATGAAAATAAAAGTAAGTATAAACGGTTTAGTCTTTAGTATTATATTTGTAAAAAAAATAGTAGATGCGTGATAATATTTTAGTAATCGGCTCTTCAGGACAGATAGGTACTGAATTAGTTATTGAGCTAAGAAAAATATATGGAAACGATCATGTTGTGGCATCTGATATTATTCCTTCCTCTGAAGAAATTATGAGTTCTGGTCCTTATGAAAAGTTAGATGTTACTGATGCTGACAAATTATTAGCTGTTGTCAAAAAACATCATATCACTCAAGTATACCTATTAGCCGCAATGCTTTCTGCCAAGGCAGAGAAAAATGTAAATTTTGCATGGAAACTAAATATGGATTCGCTGTTCAACATCTTAAACCTTGCAAAGGAAAAAATAATTAAAAAAATATTTTGGCCTTCATCAATAGCTGTGTTTGGTCCTAACACCAAAAAGGAACTCACCCCGCAATGTGCATTAACAGAACCCAATACAGTATATGGAATTAGTAAATTAACTGGTGAGAGGTGGTGTGAATATTATTTTAATAAATTTAATGTTGATGTGGTCTCAATAAGATATCCAGGGTTAATTGGTTGGAAATCGGAACCCGGAGGGGGAACAACAGATTACGCCGTACATATTTTCCATGAAGCATTAAAAAACAATACATATACATGTTTTCTCTCAGAAAAGACAACCCTACCAATGATGTATATGAACGATGCAATTAGGGCAACAATAGAAATTATGCAAACTAAGGCTGAAAATGTGAAGATAAGATCTTCATATAATATTGCCGGATGTAGTTTTAATCCTATGCAAATCGCAGCACAAATAAAATCAAAGCAAGTAGAATTTACTATTAATTATAAGGTAGATTTTAGACAAGAAATTGCCAACTCATGGCCTCAAAGTATAGATGATAGCGAAGCCATGAAAGACTGGAAATGGAAAGCACAATGCAACCTTGAAAAAATAACTCATGATATGTTAGATAATCTGAGAATCAAATATAATATCTCAAAATAATGAAAGAAAAAATATCAATATACAATAGTTTAAGTAGAAAAAAAGAAACCTTAAAGCCAATAGTAAAGGATTATATTGGAATGTATGTGTGTGGCCCAACCGTCTATGGAGATCCACATCTGGGTCATGCTAGGCCTGCGATAACTTTTGATGTTGTCTATCGATATCTTAAATGGTGTGGATATAAAGTGAGATATGTGAGAAACATTACTGATGCTGGGCATTTAGAAAATGATGCTGAAGAAGGGGAGGATAAAATCACTAAAAAAGCAAGATTAGAACAATTAGAACCCATGGAAGTAGCGCATTTATATACATTGAGCTACCACCGGGCTATGAAGCTGTTAAATTGCCAATCTCCTTCAATTGAGCCAAGAGCTACAGGTCATATCATTGAACAAATTGAAATGATTAAAAAAATCATGAAAAATGATTTTGCATATGAAAAAAATGGATCTGTATATCTTGATGTAAATAAATATAACCAACATTACCCATATGGAATTCTTTCTGGTAGAAATCTAGAAGACACTCTTACAGGAACAAGAGAACTAGATAGGCAATCAGAAAAAAATAGCCCTGTTGACTTTGCAATATGGAAAAAAGCATCTAAAGAACATATTATGAAATGGGCTTCACCATGGGGAGAAGGATTCCCGGGTTGGCATATGGAGTGTTCTGCAATGTCAGAAAAATATCTAGGTAAAACTTTTGATATTCATGGTGGGGGCATGGATCTTGTATTCCCACACCATGAAGCAGAAATTGCTCAAAGCAATGCATGTAATAAATGTATGCCTGTTAATTATTGGATGCACAACAATATGATTACAATAGATGGAAAAAAGATGGGAAAATCGCTTGGTAATTTCATTAATCTTGAAGAATTTTTTACTGGAGATCATAAAAAATTAAACAAAGCCTACTCACCTATGACAATTAGGTTTTTTATTCTTCAGGCTCATTATAGAAGCACATTAGATTTTGGAAATGATGCCTTACAAGCTGCAGAAAAAGGTTGTGCCAAATTAATGGAGGCTATTACTACGCTAAATCAATTGCATCCTGTTGCGGAATCAAGCTTTAATGTAGCAGAAATCAAACAAGAATGTATTGATGCTATTAATGATGATTTTAATACCCCAATATTATTAGCAAATTTATTTGAAGGAGTAAAAATTATTAACTCAATAAAAGATGGGAAGGCAACAATAAATAATACTGATTTGGAAAAACTAAAAAAAATATACCAAGATTTTGCAATTGATATATTAGGATTAAATGTCATGGAAGAAAATAATGATGACCTAACAGATGATGTAATGGGCATCATACTTCTATTACGGAAAAATGCAAAAGAGAATAAGGATTTTAATACCGCTGATTTAATTAGGGATGAATTAGATAAAAAAGGAATCCAAATTAAAGACACACGAGAAGGTAGTAGCTGGGGTATTAAAAAATAGCTATGATGCAAAACAAATTATTTATCCCATATATTTTGATAATTGGTTTACTGTTTAGCTGCAAACCCTCAATAAAAAATGATACCACAAAAAACAAAATCAAAAAAACTCTCGATATTCCAATCTTTAATAGTGACAGTGCTTACTTTTTTGTAGAACAACAGGTTAACTTTGGGCCTCGAGTAATTAGTACAAAGGCTTGGCAAAATTGCTCTAAGTTTCTAGTAGAAAAACTCAATTCATACAATGCAGATGTACAAATTCAAGAAGCACCAATAACAACATATGATGGCAAAAATCATATATTAAAAAATATTATAGCAAGCTTCTCAACTGAGAAAAATAATAGGATTGCATTGTTTGCGCACTGGGACTCAAGACATGTTGCGGATCATGATAGTGTCAATACTAATCAGCCTATATTAGGAGCAAATGACGGAGGTAGTGGTGTGGGGGTTTTATTAGAAATAGCAAGAAATATAAGCCTAAAAAATCCTGCTATTGGAATAGATGTGATTTTATTTGACGCTGAAGATTATGGTCAGCCAGAAAACTCCACGTATCCTCTAATGAGCAACTCATGGTGTCTTGGTTCTCAATACTGGTCAAAGAACCCGCATAAAAAAAACTATTTTGCAAAATATGGAATATTACTAGATATGGTGGGGGGTAAAAATGCAAAATTTTGGCAAGAAAGCACCTCTTCTTATTATGCTCCTAATGTATTAAAGAAGGTTTGGAATACGGCTCACCAAATAGGTTATTCCGATTATTTTGTTTTTAGATTAAGCCCGCAAATTATGGATGATCATTATTATGTAAATACATTAGCAGCTATTCCAACTATTGATATAATTGAATTTGATCCATTAACAAAAACTAATTTCAATAAACACTGGCACACACACTCAGATAACATGAATAATGTGAATAAAAAAACACTGAAAGCGGTAGGGCAAACTGTTTTAAATGTAATTTATTCTGAATAATTACTGTTCATCGCAACCCTGAATATATTTTATTTCAAAATCATGAACAGAAAAGAGTTTGTCGTTACTACGAACACCTGTCATTTCAACTTCCATAGGGAAATATTCCATCTCTGTAATTGAGAGATACAAGTCAATTAAAGCTAGGGAATCTTCATCCAAAAACAACAAATCAAACTCGTCCAAAGTTTCTTCATCTTTTAAAATGTGTTGTCCTTCTCCATATATCCACCATCCCGTAATCTTATTTAATTCTCTTTCTGAGACGTTTTTTTGTTGATTTTCTGGAGCTATACAAGCTTGTCCTATCAAGGAAATAAACAGTATAGTTATTAAAAATTTATTCTTTATCTCATCCATAAAAAATCTTATTTATAAAAATTCATTTCATCAATATACTTCCAGGCTTTATAAGGTATAAATGAAGACATGTCTTTTCCGTTCTTAATAGATTCCCTAATAAACATTGCAGAAATATCCATCATTGGAACCTCCTTAAGATAAACAACATGCTTATGGGAAAGTTTAAAATCAAACCCGTATCTAGGATAAACATATATAAAATAATTCTCTAGGATTTGCTCATAATTTTTCCATTTATGCAGCGTCTTAATATTATCGCCCCCCATAATTAAAGAAAATGTGTGTTCTGGGTGTTTTTCTGATAAATTAACAACAGTATCAATAGTGTATGATGGGGTTGGAAGAGAAAATTCTATATCTGAAACAAACAAATCATTTTGATTCTCAATATCTCTTCTAATAATTTGTAACCTATGATATTGATCTAACAATGAACTCTTTTGTTTTAATGGGTTTTGAGGAGAAACAACATACCACACCTGATCGACTTCTGTATTCTGAGCTATATAAGAACCTATGGCTTTATGACCTATATGAAAGGGATTGAAGGAGCCAAAAAAAAGTCCAATTCGCATTGCTTAACTTAAAAAAGTTCTTACTAAATCTAATGTCTCTCTACATGCTATTGAAAAATCATTATTCAAAACCACATAATCAAAAAATTGTTTTTTAGACATTTCATCCTTTGCCTTGCTAATTCTTTCTTTTATACTGCTAGAAGAATCAGAATCTCTTACTGATAATCTTTTATCTAAATCACCGATTGATGGTGGTTCTATAAAGATAGACATACACTCTTTTGGATACTTCTTTTTAATATTTATTCCTCCGATTACATCAACATCAAAAATTGCACAATTACCTTTAGACCATATTTTTTCTAATTCTGAATTAAGAGTCCCATAAAATTGATTCGAATACACTTCTTCCCATTCTAAAAAAGCATCTTCTTTTATTTTATTCTTAAACCCATCAATCCCTAGAAAGTAATAGTCTTGACCATCAATCTCTTCTGCCCTTTTCTCACGAGAACATGCTGATATAGAAAATGAAAGTTCTGGCATGTTTTTTAACAAATAATGAACTATGGAAGTCTTTCCAGCTCCAGATGGCGCTGATATAACAATCAGTTTACCCATTATAAGATATTTAAAAGTTGTTCTTTAATTTTTTCCAATTCATCTTTCATCTGAACAATAATTCTCTGCATGTCAGCATTAGATGATTTAGAGCCAATTGTATTTATCTCTCGGCCAATTTCTTGAGATATAAAGCCCAGCTTTTTTCCGTTTGGAAAATCTGTCTCCATGGTTTCAAGAAAATAACCTAAATGTGCCTTAAGACGTACTTGCTCCTCAGTAATATCTTGCTTCTCTAAATAATAAATTAATTCTTGTTCAAACCTATTGTCGTCTATATCCTTAATTTCAAATTCATCCATCTTATCTTTTAAATCTTTCTTTGTTTTTTCTATCCTTTCCTTACTAAAGGATCGTATCTTAGTAAGTAGCCCCTCTATTATGCCTATCCTTTTTATAATATCCTGTTCTAATTTTACTCCTTCTGATAATCTATACTCATTCAGATTATCTATAGCCTCATTAATACCAATCGTTATTTTTTTCCATTCTTGCTCATCGATTTTTTCCCTGCCCTTTAATATAGCTTCAGGCATTTTTAATAATGTTGGAATTAGGTCGGCTTTATCAAGTTTCAGCTCCTCTAAGTCTAAGTCTTTTTTTAGTTTCAGGATTTGCGTATGATAATCTTTTAGTACAGATGTATTAAAGGTATAACTAGATGGTTGATCTAACTTTTCCCTCCAAATAGAAAGTTCAATTTTGCCTCTTTTTAATTTTTCTGCAAGTATTTTTCTTACCTGAATCTCCTTGTCTCTATAGACCGAAGACATTTTTACATTTAAATCAATCTGTTTGGAATTTAAAGACTTTAATTCAATTGTAAAAGTAGCATTAGAGGTGTTTAAGTCGGTCTTCCCATAGCCTGTCATTGAATGAATCATAATCTACGTGTGTTTATACAAAATTATAAAAGTTAATTTGTATTTGCTTTTTTTGTAGGTATACTTACTAAAAATACGGCAATAAAAATAAAAATAGATGAAACTATCTTAATAAAGTCAATTGAATCACTACTGAAAGAAACTGCAATAATAGATGCGAGAACAGGTTGTAAATAAACATATATACTAACTACAGAAGGATTGAGAAATTTTAACGCAAAAGCATTAAAAAGATATGCTAAAAAAGTAGTACATATCACAACGAAAGCAACTTTTAAATAAATGTCATTAGTAAATGTGACAATATTAATAGATAGTAGGTCCTGATAACCAAATGGTGCCACAAATAACAATCCAAAAGTAAAAACAAATAACATTACGGTTAGCGGATTATATTTTGTCATTAATGTCTTGACAAGCACCAAATAAATAGCATAGCTTGTTGCATTAATAAACACTAAAATATTGCCCAAGAAAAAGTTGTTATCCAAACTTATATCACCAGAATTCAGAATCAATGTACTAGCACCTACTATCCCAAAAACAATTCCAAATATCTTTCTCATCGTAATACGCTCGCCAATTAACAATGCAGATATAATAATAACCAATACAGGGTTGACCGTCATAATAATCGCTGCATTTATTGGTGTTGTTAGATTTAATCCCTCAAAAAAGAACAACTGATTAATTGCTACTCCAAATAAACCACATAAAGCCAACCGTATTAAGTCTTTTTTTTCAACTGACTCTCTAATAAATAAGACATAGGTAATAAAAAAAAGTATAACTCCTCCAGTAACTCTAAGTAAGATAAACCCTGATGGATTAATATAATCAGGCATTACATCTTTTGCAATGGTATAATTTAGAGCGTAAATTAAATTAACAAAAAATAAGGCAATGTGAGCTAAAAGAATTCGATCCAAAGGAATAATTTAATGGTAAGTTAAAATTGTTTTAGTACTGTGTTTTAATACTTTTGTAAAAGTAAATAATCTAAAATAATAGAAATGAAATTTGGGACAAAAACAATTCATGCTGGCCAAAAGCCAGATCCAACAACCGGTGCAATTATGACGCCCATATACCAAACCTCAACCTATGTACAAAAAAGCCCTGGGGATCATAAAGGATATGAATACTCAAGAACTGGTAATCCTACACGAAAAGCACTGGAAGATAATCTAGCTGCTCTTGAAAATGGAAAATATGGCTTATGCTTTGGAAGTGGTCTGGCCGCAGTGGATTGTATTATAAAGCTTCTCCAGCCTGGCGATGAGGTTATATCTACAAATGACCTATATGGAGGAACATATAGAATATTTACTAAAGTGTTTGAAAGGCTAGGTATTAAATTCCATTTTACTGGTATGAATAGCATAGAACAAATAGAGTCTTTAGTTAATTCTAAAACAAAGATGATTTGGGCGGAAACACCAACTAACCCAATGCTAAACATCATAAATATTAAAGAATTATCAAAGATATCATCAAAAAACAACCTCATCTTTGTTGTGGACAATACATTCGCAACTCCATACCTACAAAGACCATTGGATTTAGGTGCTGATATTGTTATGCATTCTCTTACAAAATATATGGGTGGGCATTCAGATGTAGTTATGGGTGCAGCCATATGTAAAGATGATAAACTTGCAGAACAACTATACTTCTTACAAAATAGTTGTGGAGGCGTTCCTGGTCCTCAAGACTCTTTTTTAATCCTTCGTGGTATCAAAACACTACATGTTAGGATGCAGAGACATTGTGAAAATGGAAAAGCAATAGCAAAATTTCTAGAAAAACACCCTAAAATTAACAACGTGTATTGGCCTGGTCTTAAAAATCATCCAAATCATGCAACTGCAAAAAGTCAAATGGATGATTTTGGCGGTATGATTTCATTTGATTTAATTGGTAATAAACTGGAAGATGCTATAAAAATCGTTTCAAATACACATTTCTTTACTCTAGCTGAAAGCCTTGGGGGTGTTGAATCTCTTATTGGGCACCCTGCAAGTATGACACATGCGGCAATACCAAAAGTAGAAAGAGAAAAAACAGGCGTGGTAGATACACTAATTAGACTAAGTGTAGGAATTGAGGATGTTGAAGATTTAATAAAAGATCTTCAAAATGCATTAAACAAGATATCTTGAAAAAACACGTAATTATTACTGGTAGTAGTAAAGGGATTGGTAGAGAACTAACCTTATTACTTCTAGAAAATAATTTTCAGGTATATGGATATGCTAGAACTAACTCGATAAAACATAAGCATTTCATGTTTACTCAAGTAGACTTATCTAAAGTAGGCTTATTAGATAATCTTGTTTTTCCAAAAATAAATCGAGAAGATAAAATTTATCTAATTAATAATGCTGGGGAAATTGGGGTGATAAATCCTATTGGAAACAAATTAACTAATGAAATAATAGATGAAATAAACATTAATGCTATAGCCCCAACAATTCTTTGCAATAACGTTATAAAAACATATAAGAATAAAGTAAAAGAGTTAAATATCCTAAATATTAGCTCTGGTGCCGCTCTTAGGCCTATTCCCTCTTGGGGAACTTATTGTCAGAGTAAAGCAGCGCTTGATATGCTAACAAATATGATTAAAGAAGAAAATGATGAGATAAACGCTCTTTCTATTTCCCCTGGTATTGTAGACACTGACATGCAACGTAAAATAAGGAGTGTAAGTTCTAGTAATTTTCCATTAAAAGATAAATTTATTGAATATTATACTAATGGAGAGCTTGCAGATCCCTTAATAATTGCACGGAAGATCTTCTATATAATGGCTAATCTATCCCAATTTAAAGGCAATATCGTCTCTTTAAGAGATCTGTCAATAAAATAGAAAAAAATTGGCTCAAAAACCTAAAAAAAACTCATAAACTACTGATTTACAAATACTTAAGTGCCTCCACAATTTTTAACAATAAAATGTGAAAAAAGTTGATAAAAAAGAAGGTCAATTAATCATTTGTAACAACACAAAACACTGATAATCAGTTGTTTAAATAGAAAAAATACACCTCAGATATAGTGCTTAATAAAAATCGTAACTAAAATATTTTTAAGACTAAAGTTAATGTGCAATGTGTTTTCTTTCTAAGTTTGTCGACAGTATTAACTAAATTATTAAATTATGGATAATGTATTTAAGTATTTTAATGGCTTTTTCAAAGGCTTAACTGGTTTAATCATGACTGTATTAGGCCTAGGTGTAGCGGTAGAAATCCTTTTCGGAGGAGGCTCAATGTTTGGGTTAACGGTGATTGACAATGTAATGGCGGTAATCAATGGACTAGGTGGGGCAGGATTTGCTGGCTTAGTTGGATTATGTGTTTTATTCTCACTTTTAACTGCTAAGTAAGAATACTAATTATGTTTTAATAAAAATAGCCCTACATTAGTAGGGCTATTTTATTTTAAATTTTTATTACCTTTATCTCATATTTAAATTACACATTATGGAAAAATTATATCATTTTATATTAGAAACATTAAATAAAGCCATAAAATTAGCACTCACTTTCTTGTGCCTAGGTGTAATTGTGCAATTATTAATAGATGACAAGATTCTCGGCTGGGACCCTGTAGGTAATATTGAAGATGCCGGCCCTTCATTTATTGGTGTTATTGTTCTTGTTGTACTCTACCTTCTTTTTAAAAAGAAATAACCAATTATCTTTTAATGGGCTTCAAGCCAATTATGGCCGACGCCTATATCAACAACTAACGGAACTTCTAGTTTACAAGCTTGACTCATTGATTGTTCAACTATCATTCTTAAATCATTTTCTTCCTCAGGATTCATATCAAAAATTAATTCATCATGAACCTGTAATATCATTTTAGATTTCATTTTTTTCTGGCTTAAATACTTGTCAATTTCTATCATAGCAATCTTAATAATATCAGCCGCTGTTCCTTGAATAGGCGCATTGATAGCGTTCCTCTCGGCTGCTCCTCGCATCACCGCATTTCTTGAATTAATTTCTCGAAGATAGCGCCTCCTGCCAAACACTGTTTCAACGTATTCATTTTCCCTTGCTTTAAGTATTGACAGATCCATGTATTTCTTTACATCTGGAAACTCATCAAAATACTGATCTATAATCTTCTTTGCCTCTACTCTGCTAACGCCTATATTCTGAGATAAACCAAAAGCAGATATCCCATAGATTATCCCAAAATTCACGGATTTTGCTGCACCTCTCATAGTTCTATCTACATCTTTTAGTTCAACATTATAGACCTTAGAAGCAGTAGCAGAATGAATATCTATACCGTTATTAAAGGCATCAAGCATACTTCTGTCTTTGCTTAAGGAAGCCATAATTCTTAACTCAATCTGAGAATAATCAGCAGCCAACAAAAGATGTCCTTTACTAGGTATAAATGCTTGCCGTATTTTCATTCCTCTTTTTGTTCTAATAGGAATATTCTGAAGATTTGGACGAACTGAACTTAGTCTACCTGTTGAAGCTACAGATTGATTAAATGTCGTATGAATCTTTCTAGTTTTAACATCTATAATCTCAGGTAGAGCCAAGACATAAGTAGATAAAAGTTTCTTAACCTCCCTATATTCAAGTATATAATCGATAATTTGGTGTTCACCACGTAAGCGTTGCAATGTTTCCTCAGAGGTTGAGTATTGCCCTGATTTAGTTTTCTTCGGCTTTTTTACCAACATCATTTTATCAAATAAAATCTCGCCCAGTTGCTTTGGAGATGCTATGTTAAATTCAGAGCCTGCTAAAACATATATTGCCTTTGACACCTCTAATAGAACCGTCTCTAGATCTACAGAATATTGAGCTAGCATATCAATATCTAAGCTAATTCCATGTTTTTCCATTTTACTTAAAACACGCAATAATGGCATTTCAATCTCTTTAAATAGATTATATGAATTGTTTTGTTCTAATTCTTGTTTGAAAATAGAATACAAACGACTAATTACATCTATTTCTGTGTTTATTCTTAAAGACAATGACTCTATACTTAATTCTGATAGATTAAATTTACTATTTCTATTAGCCTCTAATGATATAGATAAATACGTTTCTGATATCAAATCTAAATCATGCCTAAGATCTGGATGTAAGATATAATGAGCAATAGCTAAATCAAAGAACTCCCCATTTAAAACTATCTCATGATTTGACAATAATTTCATCTGCTCTTTGATATTATAACCTGCCTTCATGATTTTACCATCCTCAAAAAATGGCTTTAGAATCCTTATATAATCTGAAGACCTTAAATTATTTAATGGAACATACATTATATTATCAGAAGATAATTTTATAGAAACTCCTAAAATATTTTTAGAATTACTAATATCATTAATTACTGTCTGGAAAAATAAAGTGTTGTGTTCTAATTCTTCCTGCAAAAAATACCTTAGCTCATCATCTGAATTACATGTTAAATAATTATCTCGTTTTTTTACAAGCTTATCTACTGCCTTTATCTTTGTCTCTTGATGAGTAAAAAGATCAATCTGATGATTTCTCAGTTCTTTCTTTTTTTCTTCTTCATTATTCCTTGACGAACTAGGCTCTTGGTGAATTGCAAGAACTCTATCGGCTATATTTCTAAATTCAAGCTCATTAAAAAAATCTATAATAGCGTCCTTATTATCTAATTCTACTCTCATTGCTTTTTCATCAAAAGTAATCGGAACATCAGTGATAATAGTAACTAGCTTTTTTGACAACATACCCACTTCTTTAGAGGCCCTCACTTTTTCTTGTATCTTACCTTGTAAAGAATCTACATTAGCAAACAGTCCCTCAATAGATTCATACTCCGAAATAAATTTTTGCGCCGTCTTCTTTCCTACTCCAGTAATACCTGGTATATTATCAGATGCATCACCCATCATTGCTAAAAAATCTATAACCTGACTAACTTTTCTTATACTAAACCGATCCAGCACCTCTTTTATTCCCCAAACCTCAGTAGGCTTCCATTTATTTCCAGGTCTATACATAAAAATATTTTCTGAAACTAATTGGGCAAAATCTTTATCAGAAGTCATCATATAAACTTGAAACCCCTCGTTCTCTGCTTTTTTAGCCAGAGTTCCAATAACATCATCTGCTTCATAACCATCTTTAAAGATTTTAGGAATTCTCAAAACCTCCAATAATCTATCTATATAAGGTAGGGCCTCTGAAATACCCTCAGGCATGGCGTCACGATGAGCTTTATAATCAGGATAATCAACATGTCTTTGCGTGGGTTTCTTAGTATCAAAGATTACAGCTATATGAGAGGGTTTCTGATTCCTAATAACCTCAACAAGAGAATTAGTAAAGCCAAAAATTGCAGATGTATCCAGCCCCTTAGAGTTGATACGTGGATTTTTTGCAAAAGCAAAATAAGCCCTATAAATTAATGCAAATGCATCTAGTAAAAAGATTTTTTTATGACCACTCATATTTAAGTAAAAATACAATATATAATAAACTTTACTTTTAAAAATTATACTTTTATAACATAATTAACGTAGCTTAACTTTGAATGAACAAAAAATATAATATTATTAAAATATTGAGGTGGCCTTTAATTTTTCTTCTTATAATTTGGGGGATAAAACTAATTGAAATAGTTTGGGGATTTTCTTTTATTGAATATGGTTTGATTCCAAGAAAATTTAGTGGATTAAAAGGAATTATATTCTCTCCTATGATTCATAAAGATCTAAGCCATTTAATAAATAACTCTTTACCTGTTCTAGTACTAGGAGGGGCGCTCTGCTTCTTCTATAAGAAGAATCATAAAAAAATATTTATCTGGTTATTTATAGTTTCGGGTTTATTTCTATGGGGCATAGGGCGTCCAAACTTTCATATAGGTGCTAGTGGAATAATTTATGCGCTGGCAAGCTTTATTTTCTTTAGTGGTGTTTTGAGTAAAAACAAAAGATTATCTGCCCTATCTTTAATTGTAATATTTATTTATGGGGGGCTTTTTTGGGGGCTTTTTCCAACACATCAAGAAGTTTCTTGGGAAGGGCATCTTGCCGGCTTTATAGCGGGTCTTATTATTTCATGGTTCTTCAAAGATGATTTGCCAAAAAGAGAGAAATATCAATGGGAAATTGACGAAGAAAACGAGAGTGATAATAATGGTCTCATAGTTAACTATGAATACACAGAAAAATAATCTATCTGTTTTTTATAACGCCAAAATTAGATGCAAACCAAGCTCTTTCATGCCCATAATAAAACAACAATTTTATGGCTCGATCAACAATAGTTAGAAATCCAGCACCTTCTTTGGAAATCCCCTCTAATCCACAGTAAGGAGGTAATATTGTAAGGACCAAATAAGTAGTGGTCATAGCTAACAGATTCCATGTCACCGCCTTAAAAATATGTCTTCTTCTATTTATCGTAACTTTATTCATTGTTTTTTGTTTTTCACAAACAATAATACAAAATTTAATAAAGGATTGGTTTTTAAAAAATGTATTTTCGCCGTCAATGAAAGAAATCAGAAATTTTTGCATAATTGCACATATTGATCATGGTAAAAGTACTTTAGCAGATAGGTTACTAGAATTTACTGGTGCAGTTAGCGAGAGAGAGTCTCAGGATCAGTTATTAGATGATATGGACCTAGAAAAAGAGAGGGGTATAACAATTAAAAGTCATGCCATCCAGATGAGTCATGATTTTAACAATACGGAATATATTCTAAATCTAATTGATACTCCTGGACATGTAGATTTTTCATATGAAGTTTCTCGATCGATTGCTGCTTGTGAAGGCGCACTACTCATAGTTGATGCGGCTCAAGGAATTCAGGCTCAAACAATTTCTAATTTATATCTAGCCTTAGATAATGATTTGGAAATAATCCCTGTTTTAAACAAAATAGATCTTCCTAGTGCTGAACCTGAAGTTGTGAAAGATCAAATTATAGATTTACTTGGTTGTAAAGAAAATGAGATTATTCCGGCAAGCGCTAAGACGGGAGTAGGAATTAATAATATACTTGAGGCTATAATTACAAAAATACCAAACCCATCTGGAGATCAAAATGAACCATTACAGGCGATGATCTTCGACTCTGTCTACAATACCTTCAGGGGTATTGAAGCCTACTTTAAAATATATAATGGATCAATCCAAAAGGGGGAAAAAGTGAAGTTTATGGCTACAGGAAAGGAATATCTAGCTGAAGAGATTGGGGTTTTAAAACTCGAAAAATATCCTAAAGAAAAAATGACGGCAGGAGAAGTAGGATATATCATCTCTGGAATTAAAGAAGCAAAAGAAGTTCAGGTTGGAGACACCATCACATCTTTCTTGAATCCAGCCAAAACTCCGATTGTAGGCTTTGAAGAGGTTAAGCCAATGGTCTTTGCGGGAATATATCCAGTAGACACAGAAGATTTTGAAGAGTTAAGAAGTTCAATGGAAAAACTCCAACTTAATGATGCTTCACTAACATACGAAACAGAATCATCAGCTGCGCTTGGCTTTGGCTTTAGGTGTGGTTTTCTGGGAATGTTACATATGGAAATTATCCAGGAAAGATTGGAGCGGGAATTTGAAATGACTGTTATTACAACTGTCCCTAATGTATCCTACTATGCTTACAAATCTAATGATGAAAAATTAATCATCCATAATCCGAGTGACTATCCAGACCCAAGCACCCTATCATATGTAGAAGAGCCATATATTAAAGCGCAAATAATTACAAAAACAGATTTTATTGGTCAGGTGATGAATCTCTGTATCTCAAAAAGAGGTGAACTAAAAAATCAAGTGTATCTTACTACCGATAGAGTAGAGATTACTTTTGAAATGCCACTAGGAGAAATTGTTTTTGACTTCTATGACAAGCTTAAATCTGTGTCAAAAGGATACGCGTCTTTTGATTACTATCCAATAGATTATAAAATGTCAAATCTAGCTAAACTTGACATTTTATTAAATGGAGCTCCTGTAGACGCTCTTTCTGCATTAGTTCATAAAGACAACTCGTATACATTAGGGAAAAAGCTGTGTGCAAAACTCAAGGAATTAATACCGAGACAACAATTTGATATTGCTATCCAATCTGCCATTGGATCAAAAATAATCTCACGAGAAACGGTAAAGGCTTTAAGAAAAGATGTTACTGCAAAATGTTATGGGGGAGATATCACGAGAAAACGAAAATTACTAGAGAAACAAAAAAAGGGAAAAAAAAGGATGCGTCAAGTAGGTAATGTTGAAATTCCTCAAAAAGCATTTTTATCTGTATTGCAATTAGATGATTAAAACCTTACTTTTGGTAAAAAAATAAATGGGGAGGGCCTTTGAATTTAGGAAAGCAAGAAAAATGAAACGTTGGTCAAAAATGGCCAAAGCATTTACTCGAATTGGAAAAGACATCGTGATAGCAGTCAAAGAAGGTGGTTCTAATCCTGAAACTAACTCTAGATTACGTCAAGTAATGCAGAATGCAAAAACTGCAAACATGCCAAAAGAAAATATTTTACGTGCAATAAAAAAAGCTAGCAATAAAGATACTGCAAGTTACGAAGAAATATCTCTTGAGGGGTATGCCGCAAATGGAATTGCAATCTTTGTAGATTGTGCAACAAATAACAATAACCGAACTGTAGCAGATGTAAGGTCTTACTTTAGTAAATGTGATGGAGCCTTAGGGATAAATGGTTCTCTAGAATTTATATTTGACAGAAAAGGTGTTTTTACTATTAGCCCTGATGAAATATCAATGAATCTTGAAGATTTAGAAATGGAATTAATCGATGGTGGGTTAGAAGAATTAGAAATTGATGATGAGGCAATTACCATATATTGCGACTTTCGTGAATTTAGCAGTATGCAAAAAAAAATTGAAGAATTAAGTATTGAAATCACTAACTCAGAACTACAAAGAATTCCCGTCTCTACAAAGAAGATCACAACAGAACAGGCTCACAAAGTTTTCAAAATTCTTGATATGCTAGAAGAAAATGATGATGTCCAACAAGTATTCCATAACATGGAATTAACAGAAGAAATACTAAAAGTCATGGATACTGAATAGGGATTGTAGAAGATCAAAACAACTATAAAAGAAATGAATATATTAATACTAGGTAGTGGAGGTAGAGAACATACATTAGCTTGGAAAATAGCCCAAAGTAGTTCTTGCAATAAACTTTTTGTTGCGCCAGGAAATGCAGGAACAAGTTTAATTGGACAAAATATTAATATCGCAGCAACCGATTTTAAAAGTATAAAAGAACTGGCTATCTCTGAAGAAATCTCCATGGTTATAGTTGGTCCTGAAGACCCTTTAGTGAAGGGGATTTTTGATTTTTTTCAATCAGATGAAAAATTAAAACATATTTCAGTGATTGGCCCTTCTAAACAAGGAGCAAAACTTGAAGGAAGCAAAAGCTTTGCAAAGGAATTTATGCAAAGAAACAATATCCCAACAGCTAAATATAGATCCTTTACTAAAGAAACCATCTTAGATGGTTATGATTTTCTAAAATCTCTTAACGGCCCATATGTATTAAAAGCTGATGGGCTTGCTGCCGGAAAAGGAGTTCTAATATTAAATACGCTAAAAGAGGCGAAACAAGAACTTGAATTAATGCTGCTAGAGTCTAAATTTGGAAAAGCTAGCTCAACAGTCGTTATTGAAGAATTCTTAGATGGAATAGAGCTCTCTGTTTTTGTAATTACAAATGGAGAATCATATAAAATACTTCCGTCTGCAAAAGATTATAAAAGAATTGGGGAGGGGGACACGGGATTAAACACTGGAGGAATGGGAGCGGTATCACCGGTTCCTTTTATTGATAGATTCTTTATGGAAAAGATTGAGCAAGAGATAATAAAGCCTTCCATTGAGGGATTAAAGAAAGAAAGTATTAATTATCAAGGGTTTCTCTTTATTGGATTAATCAAGGTCGGATCAGAACCAAAGGTTATTGAATATAATGTCCGAATGGGTGATCCTGAGACAGAAGTGGTTATTCCAAGAATTAAATCTGATCTATTAAACCTGCTTAAAGGAATTGACGATGGAACATTTAGCGAAAAAGATCTAAATATTAGTGAAGATGCGGCTGCAACTGTAATGTTGGTATCGAAAGGGTATCCTGAAAAGTATACTAAAGGGGTTGCTATCACCAATTTTGAAAACTGTGAAGGGAGCATTGTTTTTCATGCTGGAACAAAATTAGATGGAGACATAACAAAAACTAATGGGGGGCGTGTTATGGCGATTACCTCATTTGGAAAAAATATTGAACAAGCATTGGCAAGATCATATGTAAATGCAGTGCAAATTAACTTCAAAGGGAAAAACTATAGAAAAGATATAGGGTTTGATTTATGACCCCCCGTGCTCTTTTCCATTTTTTTTATGCCTATACATTATTGTCGTCCAGGTTACTAAAAACAGAAAAATAATTACTATATATAAATAGTTCATCTTATTCCCTATTAATGGCATCACCTCAAAAGTTGCTGTAAAAAAATCACCAATAGTAGTCCAAAAAAATTTCATCATAGTCGTTAAATTTTAATGCCAAATTTATATATTTTTGAATTAATAGATGCTACTTAAAACCTTAATCAACCCAAAACCTAAAACAACAGTTTGTTTTGTTGTTTTTAGTATTATCTTTCTTTCCCTTCCTTTATTTCAAATTAATGAGGGTTGGCATGATTTAGATGGGTATTACATTCTCTTCTTCTTAGCTTCAATTATAGTATTGCTTTTACATGCCTTCGGTTTAAACAACCTAATCTACAAAAACAATATAATTAAAAAAGAAAACCTGATAATTGCCACTGTATTTATTCTTCTCAACACCTTCAATAGTGGTGTTTTCCAAAATCTTATATCTAGTTTTTTAATGCTTCTTGTTATTAACTATCTTTTTGAATCGTATCAAAAAGAATATCCTTTTAAAGAAATCTTCAATGCATCTTTTATTTTAAGTTTTATTGTTTATTTAAATCCAATTATGCTAATAATGTATCTTCTTATTATATTATGTAGCCTAATATTTAATTACTCTAATTGGAGATGTTATCTTGTGTCTCTACTAGGATTCTTTATGCCATGTCTTCTTTATATTATTTGGTTAAGCATTATTCAGGCGCCAATTAATCTTCTTGCTTTCTATACCCCCCCTTCATTATTATTCTCTTATTCAGGAATAATTGATTTTTATAATGCAAATCAAACAGTCTCATTGATTCTAATTTTAATTGTCTTAATTTCAATCTTGGAATTCTTCAATTGGCTATACAAAAAAAGCATACGATCAAGAAAATCTTTTTTTATATTACTTACGTATTTGTTAATCTCGGTATTAATCGGATGCTTTGGAAGTAAAGATGATTGGTATCTAATATTGAGCCCCTTAGCTGTCTTTATCGCAAACTATTTTACATATACTAAAAAGAGAAATCTTGCTAATATTCTATTTTATGCTTTTGTCTTCACTTCTTGTTATTATCGATGTCTCATTGTAATTTAATATGTAAATTTACACCATAATATAATTTGCATGAATTTTGGAGTAGTGATTTTTCCTGGATCTAATTGTGATAAAGATATTATCTCAAGTATAGAAAGAATAACCCATCAAAAAGTAGTTGAGCTTTGGCATAAAGATACAGATCTAAAAAGCTGTGATGTAATATTTCTTCCTGGAGGATTCTCTTTTGGGGATTATCTGCGTTCAGGTGCCATAGCTAAATTCTCGCCAATAATGGAAAAGGTTATTGATTTTGGTAAAAATGGAGGTTATATTATAGGAATATGTAATGGGTTTCAGATTTTAACAGAAAGTGGTCTTTTGCCTGGTGCTTTACTACACAATACGAATAATAAATTTATCTGTAAGAATGTCTTGTTAAAAATAACAAATGAAGAAACATTAATAACAAATAGCTACCAACAGTCGGTTATTAAAATACCTATAGCTCATGGAGAGGGAAGGTTTTTTGCAGATGAAGAAACCATTGATGATTTATTTAAAAACAAGCAAGTTATATTCCAATATTGTGATTCCCAAGGAGAAATAGTTTCTAGTGCAAATCCAAATGGCTCTATCTCTAACATTGCTGGAATTTGTAATAAGGAGAGAAATATTTTTGGTATGATGCCTCATCCTGAACGCGCCGCCGACCAACTCCTAAAAAATACTGATGGGGTCGGTTTGTTTAAAAGTATTTTGAATTATATTCAATAACCTCTGATTAAATGAGAGTTAGCCTGTTTATTATAGCAATTATAAGTTTATCTAGCTGTGCAAGTATCATTATGCCTTCTGGAGGGGAAAAAGATACTCTCCCTCCCTCTCTTATCAAGATAGAACCGATAAACAAATCAATAAATTTTAAGGCCAACAAAATAACTTTTGAATTTAATGAGAATATTCAGGAAAATCAATGGAATAAACACTTCAATATTTCTCCTTTAACAAATAACCCTCCGAAATTTAAAATCAACAATAAATACCTTACGGTATTTTTAGATAATCTAAAAAAAGAAACAACCTACTCCTTAAATCTAAATCACTGCATAAAAGATATGAATGAAGGCAATGTGTCAGAAGGGATTGAGTACTTATTTTCTACTTCTGATAAAATAGATACTCTTAAAATCAATGGTAGATTAATCGATGCAAAAACTTTAGAGCCAAAAATTAATACATGGGTTTTCTTACAAAAGGAAGATTTGCAAGATAGCCTATGTTTTCAAACAAGGCCAATCTATGTTACAAAAAGCAATGAACATGGGGATTTTCTTTTTAATAATCTAGATGAAAAAGATTACCAAATATTTTCTATTTCTGGATTAGACTTTATATATCATGAAGGAGATAGGTTAGGCTTTATGAATAGATTAGTAAATTCTATTAATGATAGTAACCTCACAATTTATCTATTTGATCCATTATATGAACATGAAGTGGATGATACAAAAGACTCATTGCTTCAATCTGAAAGCACATTAGTTGGAGATATTACGATTACAAGTAGTTTTGAAACTAATGTTCTTGTGCAGCTTTTTCAAGACAAGCAATTAAAAAAAGAAATTTCTTTTAAGAAAAGCCCCTATATAATCAAAAATATTAAAGCTGGAGAATACGATATATATCTTACTATTGATAATAATCAAAATAATTTATGGGACACGGGTAATTTTATTTTACGAAAATTACCCGAGGCTATTTATCGCTATAAAGAAACCTTAAATATTAGAGCTAATTGGAATTTAGAAATTGATTGGTATATTAATTAATAGTGAAGCCATCTCTGTCTTTTAGAAAATTCATTTGCCTTCTTTTGAGCTTCAAATCTTCTAAACAGATTTCAATTTGCAAAACCTCTTCTTTATTTTCTGTAGATGAAAGCACCTTTTTACCAAAAGAATCAAATACTGAAGAGTGCCCATTAAAAGAGATTTTGTTTCCGTCTTCTCCTATTCTGTTTACGCCAATTGTATAGCATTGGTTTTCTATAGAGCGAGCTTTTAGAAGAGTATCCCACGCATCAATTCTTTTTACAGGCCAATTTGCTAAATAGAGAAGAATATCATAGTCTATATCATTTCTGCTAAATACTGGAAAACGCAAATCATAACAAATAAGTGGGCAAATTTTCCACCCTTCTATTTCTATAAGCAATCTTCCTTCTCCTTTTGTAATGCTTCTTTCTTCTTTTATAAGTGAGAATAAATGATGTTTATCATAGGTATAGATTTCTCCTTTTCTAGAAATCCAAACTAATCGATTATATACTTTTTCTTTTTCCTTTACCATTAAACTACCAGCAATAGCACAATTTTTATTCTTGGATATTTCTTTCATCCAATTCACTGTTCTCCCTTCCATTTTTTCTGCCAAATGGATTGATTTAGGACAAAAAGCCGTGTTAAACATCTCAGGAAGCAAAATAATATCTGTTTCTGAAATATCCAAAATTAATTTCTCAAAATGAGAAAGGTTTTTATCTATATCTTGCCAAAAAAGATTAGATTGTATAAGAGATAGATTGAGCTTTTTTTTCATAAACCAAATTTATGAAAATTATTTTTTAATCCTATTTTAGGAACTCCTAACAAATATTAAAGAAAAGATGTAGGAATGAGGGAATTTGAATCTGTCTACTACTTGGAGAAGAAAGTGAATATTCTTTATTTTTTAAAAATTTTCCTAAATAAAATCATCAACGGATCAAAGTATCTGTCAACTACCCTTTCTTTTAGTGGGATTATGCCATCATCTGTAATTTGAATATCTTCAGGGCAAACTTCAGTACAGCAACGTGTAATATTACACATTCCAGATCCATAATCTTCCTTAATGGCAGGAATTCTATCAGCATCATCCATAGGGTGCATTTCCAAACTGGCTAAACGAATCATAAATCTTGGACCAACAAATTTGTCTTTTGCATCTTGGTCTCTTATTACATGACAAACATTCTGACATAAATAGCACTCAATACATTTTCTAAAATGCTGTGTTCTTTCTACGTCTACTTGTTGCATTAGTAATCCTTTTTCCGTATTGTTTTTGTTTTGAGCTGGAGAAAATGGTTTTATTCTTTGGTTTTGTTTGTAATTCCAACTTACATCAGTGACAGTGTCTTTAATGGTTGGAAATGCTTTTAAAGGAGTAATGGTAATAGTCTCGTCAGGACTATATTCATTCATCCTTGTCATGCATGCTAGTTTTGGTTTCCCATTAATTTCCACACTACACGAACCGCACTTTCCTGCTTTACAATTCCATCTGCAAGCCATATCATTCGCATCATCTGCTTGAATTCTGTGTATAGCATCCAGTACTACCATGCCTTCTGTTATATCGCAATTATAGTCAACCAGCTCACCTTTAGTGTTATCTCCTCTATATATTTTGAATGTCTGATTTCCCATAATTATACCTTTCTTTCTGATGCAACTTCCGTTTCTAAATCTTCAAGTTTTGCATTGGCAATTCTAAACAGTTCTGCATTGGGCTCTTGTCGTTTCTCTTTAGATACCTGCATATTTCCTTCTTCTCCTTTTTTACTGATGATGTTATACTGATACCACTCCTCACTTTCTGTAGTAAAATCATCCCTAGTATGAGCTCCTCTACTTTCTGTTCTAAGATGAGCAGCCCTAGCTACCGCTTCTGCAGTAATTAATAAATTTCGCATAGCAAGCGCTTCATGCCATCCAGGATTAAACTGCGAAGAACCATTTGCTTTTACATTTTTATTTTTTTCTTTTAAATTTTCAATGTTTTGAATACCTTCTTGTAACTCGGAATCAGTTCTAATAATTCCTACATTTTTCTGCATGTTTTTCTGCAAGTCTTCATGCAAAAGATAGGGGTTTTCTCCTTCTTCTCTATTTAAAATACCTGTCGCATTCCGAATTATTTTTTTAACATCATCTTCATTAAATTTTGGAACAGATTCTAGTTTCTTGGCGTATTTAGAGGCTCCCATACCAGCCAAATTTCCAAATACTAATAAATCAGAAAGCGAATTTCCTCCCAAACGATTAGCTCCATGCATTCCCGCTGCGCATTCTCCACAAGCAAAAAGCCCATCCACCGTAGACATAGTAGTGTCTGCCTCAACACGAATACCTCCCATAAAATAGTGACACGTTGGGCCAACTTCCATTGGTTCTTTGGTAATATCTAACTCAGCCAATACTTTAAATTGATGATACATGGAAGGCAATTTCTTTTTGATGTCTTCTGCATTTCTTTGAGTCGCAATATCCAAATAAGCCCCCCCATGTTTAGAGCCCCTGCCTGCTTTTACCTCTGCATTAATAGCCCTTGCAACCACATCTCTTGTAAGCAGCTCTGGTGGTCTTCTTGCATCTTTATCTCCAGCTAACCATCTGGCTGCTTCCTCTTCTGTATCAGCAGTTTCATTTTTAAATTTTTCTGGAATATAGTCAAACATAAACCGTGTCCCTTCACTATTTTTTAAAATTCCTCCTTCTCCTCTTACACCTTCTGTAACTAAAATTCCTCTAACTGATGGAGGCCATACCATTCCGGTTGGATGGAATTGATTAAATTCTAGATCCATTAATTCTGCACCCGCTTCATAAGCCATAGCATATCCATCCCCTGTATATTCCCAACTATTTGAAGTTATTTCCCATGCCTTACCACCACCACCTGTTGCAAGAATTAAAGATTTTGTTTTAAAAATAATAAATTCTCCTGTTTCACGGTACATACACACCACACCAGCAACTTTTCCGTGTTGATCTTTCAAAACATCCAATGCAGTACACTCCATGTGAATGTCAATACCTTTATGAATTCCATAATCTTGAAGGGTTCTAATCATTTCTAGCCCAGTTCTATCTCCTACATGAGCTAATCTTGGATATCTATGGCCTCCAAAATTTCTTTGGTTAATTAGCCCTTCTTTTGTTCTATCAAAAACCGCTCCCCACTGTTCTAATTCCTTGACTCTTTCTGGAGCATGTTTAGCGTGTAATTCCGCCATTCGCCAAACATTCAACATTTTCCCTCCACGCATTGTATCTCGAAAATGAATTTTCCAATGGTCTCTATTATCAACATTTCCAAGTGCAGCAGCCATACCCCCTTCAGCCATTACTGTATGCGCCTTACCTAATAAAGATTTGCAAACCAAACCAACTTTTTCAGATTCTTTAGCCGACGTTATTGCAGCGCATAAACCGGCTCCTCCTGCTCCTATTACAAGAACATCAAATTCTATCTGTCTTATTTCTGAAATATCTAACATAATTATTTTTTAATTATACCCAAGTATTTAAATCTGTAATCACTCCCATAGAAACCAAACGCACATACACATCCGAAAGCAAAACCCATACTAAAGAAAGCCACGCAAATATTTGATGTCTTCTGTTAAGAAATGTTACAATCTTCCATCTACTATGGGCGTGTTCTGCAGAATGTGAGCAAGAAAAACAATCCATTTTTCCGCCAATTAAGTGTCTAAATGAATGGCACCCAAAAGTGTATGCTCCTAATAGAAGAGGATTAATAAGCAAAACAATACTTCCTACTCCAACACCAAATTCTCCATTTCTAAAGAATGCCATAACCGCATCATAGGATAAGATAAAAATAAATATTATAGCAAAATACATAGCGTATCGGTGCACGTTTTGAAAAAGAAGTAAGCCCGTTTCTCCTTTATAATCTTTTTGCGGAATCCCCCCAACAGCACAAGCTGGTGGTGTAAATGCAAATGCTCTATAATATGCTTTTCTATAGTAATAACAAGTAAATCGAAAAGAAAGCGGAAATACTAAAATAAGCCACGCTGGAGAATATCCAGGAAGCCACCACAGCCAATCTGGCCATGCTCCAAATAACGCATGAGAAATAGGTGGAATTCCGTTCATCCCTTCTTTAAGAAATAAGGGTGGTGAATAAAAAGGAGAAAGATATCCCCCAAATCCTTCAGTATTTACGGTTCCACTCCACCAAAAATATTCTCCCTGCCAAGCCGCCCAAGTAGAATACGCTATAAACGAAAGAAGTCCAAGAAGTACTAACAATGGTCCTATCCACCACTTATCTTCTCTTAAAGTAGATAAAAACTCTTTTTTTTCTGCAATAATTTGAGACATCTTATTATTTTTAATTCGACAAATATAATTGCTTTATATAAACCTACTTTATAATCATAAATAAAAAAACAAGTTATTTATTAGGTGTAAACTTATTATTATATTTGACTCGCAAAATTAATTAAAGAAATGAGATATCTAGCAATTAAAAATCAATTATTTATTAAAAATAGAAGCCTTTTTTTTAGCATGCTTGATGCTAATTGTATGTCTATTTTTAATTCAAATGATATTATGCCAACCAATGCAGATGGAACAATGCCATTTAGACAGAATAATGACTTATTTTGGCTATCTGGAATTGATCAAGAGGAAAGCATTTTAATTATCTATCCTGATAATCCTAATAAAAAAGAGAAAGAAATACTATTTTTAAAAGAGACTTCAGAGTTAATTGCAATTTGGGAGGGTGCTAAACTTTCAAAATCTGAAGCTTTTACAACTTCAGGAATTAAATCGGTTTATTGGCTAAATGAATTTGATGATAAATTAAATGAATTAGCACAAAAATGTGATGGAATCTATCTGAATAAAAATATCCATAGTCGTGCTGCATCACAAGTAGAGACAAGGGATGATAGATTTAGAAATATGATTTCTAAGAAATTCTCTGATAAAAACATTAAGGAAGTAGCGCCAATTATGCATGGGCTTAGATCTATAAAATCAGATGCTGAGATTGCATTAATACAAAATGCTTGTGATATTACTGAAAAAGGGTTTAGAAGAATATTGCCTTTTATAAAGCCTGGAGTGATGGAGTATGATATTGAAGCAGAGTTTATGCACGAGTTTTTAAGTAACCGTTCTTCTGGTTTTGCATATCAGCCAATTATAGGTTCTGGTATAGACTCATGTGTTTTACATTATGTAGAAAATAATAAACAATGTAAAGATGGTGATGTTTTACTTATGGATTTTGGTGCTGAATACGCAAATTACGCATCTGATATGACAAGGACTATTCCAGTAAACGGTAGGTTTTCTGATAGGCAAAAGGCAGTCTATCATTCTGTTTTGCATGTGATGAAAGAAGCTACTAATATGCTTAGGCCTGGAACAATTATAGCTGAATACCATAAAGAAGTTGGTAAAATGATGGAGTCAGAATTAGTAACCCTAGCACTATTAGACAAACATGATATCAAAAAGCAAGACCCTAAAAACCCACTATATAAAAAATACTTTATGCACGGGACCTCACATTATTTAGGGCTTGATGTGCATGATGTAGGTGATTTTAATTCGCCAATGAAGGAAGGTATGGTTTTTACATGTGAGCCAGGAATCTATCTTCCAATGGAGGGAATTGGAATTAGACTAGAAAATGATATTTTAGTTACAGATGACAAGCCATTTGATTTGATGGGAAATATTCCTATTGAACTTAATGAGATAGAGGATTTAATGAGTAACTAATCATAAACTATCCTTTGATTTGTTTTTTATAAATTCAAGACAATACTCTTCATTCTTCAAGTAATAAAAGATCTCTTAATTGAGGTCTTTTATTTTATGATAGCTGATATTTTTTGTAGTTAGTTTTATAATAATTATACAGTATAATATATGTTCCAAAAATTAGAATCCCATAAATAACTAAGTGATTATGAATCTCTCTATAAAACTCAGAATTATTTATTAAGAGCCACATAATTGTTGAAACTAATCCTGCGAAGACCAAATACCTTACAAGTATATTTCCAAAAGAGTAATGAAATCTTTTGCTTTTTAAGGAAGGTAGCTTATAGAGCATTGAAAGCACATTACTTTTCTTACCAAAATACATATATGCAATGAAATTACTAAAAGAATATCCTTTCTCTTGGGGATAGAGGATAATAGGTTTAAATAATATTAAATATAAAGTATAGCAAGTATAAATAGTTAATATTCCTATTACAAGTAAAAGCCAGAACCAATTAAATCCTAATACTGAAACTAAAGGATTTGCTTCTTTTTGCAAATCAGGAGTATGCTGAAAAGTACAATACGCATCATAAATTTTAGAAAATAACATCCAAAATAATATTATGAAAAACTTCAATCTTTTCATATTCAAATTATAACACCTTAATTGCTCTCGCTACTGTTCTTTCATGCCGTCCCATCCTTGAGCAGTGAGTGGGTGAATACTTCCATCTGTAGCAATAAAATTATTTCCTACAGAAATATCTGTGACATATCCTACAATAGTGAAGTCAGGGTCTTTCTTTAACTTATCATAATCCTTTTGGTTAATAGAAAAAAGTAACTCATAGTCCTCTCCACCAGACAAGGCGTAAGCAATTGGGTTTAAATTAAATTCTGAAGCTAAATTCATTATCGTATAGTCAATAGGAATTTTGTTCTCTTGTAAAGAAACGCCAACATTAGATGCTTTTGAGATATGTAATGCTTCTGAAGAAAGTCCATCAGAGATATCAATCATGGATGTTGGTGTAATAGAAAGCTCTTCAAGTATTTTTAAATACTTAACCGGAGCCTCTGGTTTAAGCTGGCGATTAAGAGCATAATCATGTCCGCTTAAATCTGGCTGAACATTTGGATTTTCTTTAAAAATTTCTTTCTCTCTTTTTAAAAGTTGTAAGCCAAAATATGCGGCCCCTAAATCTCCAGTAACAACAAGCAAATCATTTACCTTAGCTCCATCTCTATATGTGATTTTTTTAGGATCAACCTCCCCTAAAACTGAAACGCTAATTACTAATCCTGATAAAGAAGAAGTGGTGTCTCCACCAACTAAATCTATACTATACTCCTTGCATGCTAGTTTAATCCCTGAATACAGTTCATCTAAAGCCTCTACGCTAAATCTATTTGAAACTGCAATACTAATAGTAAGCTGACTAGTCCTACCATTCATAGCACATATATCTGAAACATTAACAGCGACAGCTTTAAATCCTAAATGCTTTAATGGGGTGTATGAAAGATCAAAATGCACTCCTTCGACTAACATATCTGTGCTTAATAGTTTATAATTCTTAGCTCCTTTAAAAACAGCACAATCATCACCAATACCTTTAATTGTGCTTTTGTTTTCACACTTAAAATCTTTAGTTAATCTTTCTATTAATCCAAACTCACCAAGTGATGAAATAGGTGTTGTATTAATACTTTTGTCATCTATTAAAGTCATAGGACAAAGATACTCATTATATGTAATTCATTTTGTAATTTTGCAGAAGTATACGTAAAAATTTATAAATGATTAATATTAGCGATTCGGCAAGAGATAGACTGCTTCAAATAATGCAACAAGAAACGGCGAGAAAAAAATTTGTTCGTGTTGGTGTTGAAAGTGGTGGTTGTTCTGGATTAAGCTATAAGTTAGATTTTGATGTTAACAAAAATGATGACGATGAATTAATCAAAGACAACCAAATACAATTACTAGTAAATAAAAAAAGTTTTCTTTACTTGGTAGGAACCACATTAGAATTCTCAGATGGATTAAATGGAAAGGGGTTTGTTTTTAGCAATCCAAACGCAAACAGAACTTGTGGTTGCGGCGAGAGTTTTTCGCTTTAAAATCTAACTATCGCTATGAGGGAGAAAAATTCAGAAGACGAATTATTAGAGCAAGTTACATCAACTGAATACAAGTATGGCTTTACAACCAAAATTGCTTCCGACACAATAGCTAAAGGGCTTAGTGAAGATGTGGTTCGTCTTATCTCTAAAAAGAAAGAGGAGCCTCAATGGATGCTGGATTATAGATTAAAAGCATACCATGCTTGGTTAGAAATGGAGGAGCCTGATTGGGCAAATGTAAATTACCCTAAACCTGATTACCAGGAAATAATTTATTACTCTGCCCCAAAACAGAAAAAAAAATTAAATAGTCTTGATGACTTAGACCCAGAATTAAAGAAAACATTTGACAAATTAGGTATTTCGATAAATGAGCAAAAAAGACTTTCTGGGGTAGCTGTTGATATTGTCATGGATAGTGTTTCAGTAGCCACATCCTTTAAAAGTAAACTTGCGGAGCTAGGAATAATATTCTGTTCTATTTCGGAAGCAATCAAAGAACATACGGAATTAGTAAAAAAATACCTAGGGACAGTTGTTCCTGCTAGAGACAACTTCTTTTCAGCTCTTAATGCTGCTGTATTTTCTGATGGTTCATTTTGCTATATTCCAAAAGGATCTAAATGCCCAATGGAGCTGTCAACTTATTTTAGAATTAATGAAGCTGGAACAGGACAGTTTGAAAGAACATTGTTAATTGCAGATGAAGGGAGTTATGTAAGTTATTTAGAGGGATGCACTGCTCCTCAAAGAGATGAAAACCAATTACACGCTGCAGTAGTAGAGCTTATTGCTCTTGATAATGCAGAAATAAAATATTCTACAGTTCAAAACTGGTATCCCGGTGATAAAGACGGGAAGGGAGGTGTTTTTAATTTTGTAACTAAAAGAGGGGTTTGTTATAAAAATTCCAAAATTTCTTGGACCCAAGTAGAAACAGGCTCAGCAGTAACCTGGAAGTATCCCTCTTGTATTTTAAAGGGTGATAATTCTGTTGGAGAGTTTTTTTCAGTAGCAGTTACAAATAATTTACAACAAGCTGATACTGGAACAAAAATGATTCATTTAGGTAAAAATTCGAAAAGCACAATCATTGCAAAAGGTATTTGTGCCGGAAAAAGCAATGGTAGTTATAGGGGATTAGTTCAAATATCTAAAGGGGCTAAAAATTCCAGAAATTTTTCGCAGTGTGATTCTTTATTAATGGGCGATAAATGTGGGTCACATACCTTTCCGTATATTGAAGTTAAAAACAGTAGTTCTAAAGTTGAACATGAGGCTACTACATCTAAAATTGGAGAAGATCAAATCTTTTATTGCAATCAAAGAGGTATTGGAACAGAAGAAGCGATTGCGATGATAGTAAATGGGTATTGTAAAGATGTTTTAAGTCAGCTTCCTATGGAATTTGCTGTTGAAGCTCAAAAATTATTGGAAATAAGTTTAGAAGGAAGTGTCGGATAAATAACAATATTATGTTAAAAATAGAAAATTTAAACGCAGGTGTTGAAGAAACAAAAATACTTAATGGAATTAATCTAACTGTTAAGCCAGGAGAGGTACATGCTATAATGGGGCCAAATGGTTCAGGGAAAAGCACCCTCTCTTCTGTAATTGCTGGTAGTGACGATTATGAGGTAACATCTGGCTCAGTATCATTCTATGGAGATGATTTATTAAGTCTGGATCCAGATGAAAGAGCACATAAGGGGGTTTTTCTTTCCTTTCAGTATCCTGTGGAAATCCCTGGGATTAGTGTGTCCAATTTTATAAAAGCAGCAATTACAGAAAAAAGAAAAAAAATTGGCCTTAAGCCAATTTCGGCAAAAGAATTACTTTCAAAGATGCGAGAAAAAATGGCGCTCCTTAATATAAAACCAGGATATCTATCAAGAAATATGAATGAGGGATTCTCTGGAGGAGAAAAGAAAAGAAATGAAATTTTTCAAATGGCTATGTTAGAGCCAAAATTATCGATACTTGATGAAACAGATTCAGGACTCGATATTGATGCATTAAAAACAGTTGCTGCTGGAGTAAATAAACTCAAGAATGAAGAAAATGCAACAATTATTATTACCCATTATCAGCGTCTTCTTGATTACATAATCCCTGACTTTGTTCATGTTCTACATAATGGAAGGATTATTAAATCCGGAGGAAAAGAGCTGGCTAAAGAATTAGAACTAAATGGGTACGATTGGATAACTAAAGAAGCTGATAAAAAATGGGGTTGTTAGAAGGTATAAAAAAATATAGCCAGGAAAATCCAGCTATTAATACGCAAAATAAAGAAGCTTTCTCAATGTTTCTCGAACTAGGGTTTCCTACGAAAAATGATGAGGAATGGAAATACACATCGTTAAAAAAAATTATATCTAAAGAATACAAGATTGAAAACAAGGGAGAAAAAATAAATGAAAATGAAATTACAGAGTCTAGTTTAGGTCTTGGTGAAAAAATAATTTTCCTAAATGGAGAGCTCTTAAGAAACCCTGAAATTTCAGGGGTTACAGTAACAAAAAAAACAAATAACAATCCAAAATATCATGACGCCATAACCGCCCTAAATGCTGCTTACGCCAAAAACGGATATAATATAGTGGTAAAGAAAAACACTCAAATAACAGAGCCTTTGGAAATCTTATTTTTAACTAAGAATGCTTCTAATAACTTTATTCAATACAACAATAGTATTCTTTTACAGGAAAACTCCAGTATTAAAATTTTAGAGAATATTAAAAATTTAACTCAAAATCTATGTTTTACCAATACAAAGACGGAAATCAAAATTAATAATGGGGGGGTTCTGGAATTAAATAAAATACAAGATTATAGTGACTCTCAATTTTTAATAGACAATACAAATATTGTTCAAGACAGTAAAAGTTGTTCGACAATTAACACAATGCTTTTAGGGGGTGCTTTTACACGAAACAACCTAAGCTTTATACAAAATGGTGCGCATTGCGAGAGCAACATGAATGGTATTACAGTATTAAATAATAATGAGTTTGGAGACCATCATACTTATATAGACCATAAAAATGAAAAGTGCGAAAGCAATGAGATGTATAAAGGAGTATATGCAGGAAAGTCTAATGGTGTGTTTAATGGGAAAATTATGGTCCGACCAGATGCTCAAAAAATTAATGCTTTTCAGGCCAATAACAACCTGCTGTTGAGTGATGATTGTTCTATTAATAGTAAGCCTCAATTAGAAATATATGCTGACGATGTTAAATGTAGCCATGGATGTACTATTGGACAATTAGATGAAAAGGCTCTTTTTTATATGAGAACTAGAGGAATATCAGAAAAAGATGCGAGACAAATTCTAACTTTTGCTTTTGTAGCTGAAGCTCTTGAAAAAATTACTGTTCCTTCTCTTTATGAAAAAAGCAAAGCATTGATAGAAGCAAAACTAAATGTTAGTCTAAGCATATAACAATGAGCAACAAAAATAATATACAAAGCCTGTTCCCAATACTAAAATCTAGTGTTAATAATAATAAGCTAGTTTATCTAGACAATGCAGCAACTACCCAAAAACCAAATTCAGTTATTGCTGAAATTAACAAGTTCTATCTAAAAGAAAATAGTAATATCCATAGGGGCGTACATCATCTGAGTCAGGTAGCAACAAAAAAATATGAGAATAGTCGACTTGTTACTCAGAATTTTATTAATGCCCGTCATAGTCACGAAATTATATTTACTAAAGGGACAACCGACTCAATTAATCTTTTGGCTTCTAGTTTTGGACAGTTATTGAAAAAGGGAGATGAAATTATAATTTCTGAAATGGAGCATCACTCTAATATGGTTCCTTGGCAAATGTGCTGTGAAAGATCTGGCGCAAAACTTAAAATCATACCCTGTAATAAAATAGGGGAATTAGATCTAGATATGTTTAATCAACTTATTTCAAATAAAACAAAGATTGTATCGGTAACACATATATCTAATAGCCTAGGAACTATCAACCCAATAAGAAAAATCATTGAAATAAGTCATCAAAAAAATGTACAAGTTATTATAGATGGAGCTCAAGCAGCAGCTCATGTAAAACTAGATATGCAAAAGTTAGATGCTGATTTTTATTGCTTCTCTGCTCACAAACTATACGGACCAACAGGGGTTGGGGTTTTATATGGTAAAGAAAATTTACTTAATCTACTCCCTCCTTATCAGGGTGGCGGAGAAATGATTAAAGATGTTAGCTTACTCAAAACAACATATGCAGATCTGCCGCATAAATTCGAGGCCGGAACACCTAATATTGCTGGTGTTATTGCATTTAAAAAATCTTTGGATTTTATTACCGAAACTGGACTAGGTAACATAAAAACACATGAAGATAAGTTGTTGGATTATGCAACGGAAAAACTAAATTCTATTAAAGGATTAAAGATTATAGGAACTTCTTCTGATAAATCAGCAATAATTTCATTCATAATTCAAGATATACATCACTACGACCTAGGGCTGCTATTAGATAAAATGGGGGTAGCTATTAGGACTGGCCATCATTGCACTCAGCCCATCATGAAAAAGTTTAAAATCTCTGGAACATCACGCATTTCATTTGCATACTACAATACCATTGAAGAGATTGACCATTTAATATTAGCTATAAATAAAGCAATTAAAATGCTCTCTTAATATGAATATGTCAATAAGCGAAATAGAACATGAAATTATAGAGGAGTTTGGGGTGTTTGAAAATTGGGTTGACAAATATGACTATTTAATTGATCTTGGAAAATCAATTCCCAAAATTAACCCCATCTATAAAACAGATGAAAATACTATAAGCGGCTGTCAATCTCAAGTTTGGCTACATGCAAAATGTGAAAATAGTGTTATTGTATTTACAGCAGATAGCGATGCAATTATGACTAAAGGAATTGTAGCTCTTTTAATACGAGTTCTATCTAATCAAAAACCCGAAAAAATACTTGATGCTAAACTAGATTTTATTGCCAAAATAGGGCTGGAAGAACAGCTCTCTCAAACTAGAGCAACGGGCCTTAGCTCTATGATAAAACAAATGAAGATTTATGCATTTGCATTTAAAGAAAAACTATGATATCTGATATTGAAATAAAAAAACTCGGTGAAGAAATTATAAAGATAATATGTACAATATTTGACCCCGAAATACCTGTTAATATATATGAGCTTGGTTTAATTTATGATGTTGAAGTTAGCGAAGAGGGCAATGTACGAATTACTATGACACTTACCTCGCCTAATTGTCCTGTAGCAGAAAGTTTACCTCTAGAAGTAGAGGAAAAGGTTAAGTCTATCGACTTAATTAATGATGTGAAAGTTAATATTGTTTTTGAGCCGCCCTGGACAAAAGATATGATGAGTGAAGAAGCAAAATTAGAATTAGGAATGTTATAAATGAAGAATGAGATTGTAAATAAGGTTGCAAAAAGCGGATTAGTTAATATTGATCTTTCAGATTATGCGCCAAAAGAAGAAATTACAGGGATTGACATAAAACAATTCCTTTTTGAAGGGGTTTTGTTGAAGGAGAAAGCTTTTAGAAAGAACCTACAGGCATTTGATTTTCAAAAATATCAAAATAGAATTGTGGGTGTTTACTGTAGCGCAGATGCTGTAATTCCAATGTGGGCATATATGCTAGTGGTGACCTGCTTAAATCCTTGGTGCACTAAAATATTTTTTGGTAATAAAGAGCAGGCTCTTCAACAATCAATCTTAGAAAGAATTAACAATATAGATGTTCAAAAATTTAAAAACAAAAAAGTAATTGTTAATGGATGTAGCAACATTCAATTAAGCGAAAAAGCATATATAGCTATTGTAAAAAAATTACAAAATAATGTGCAGAGCCTAATGTTTGGGGAAGCCTGTTCGGCGGTCCCTATCTATAAAAAAGAAATAAATAAATCCTAGAATAGCGACAGTAAACAAGAAGCTAAAAGAAATTGCGGGATGTCATTCTGTTAAATCTATAAAAAATTATGTGTTTTTTTGCTCTTCAAAAACCTTAGTAGATTTCTGAACCAACTGCTTGATTTGATTTAATTCTTTTGGGGTAAATTTTCTATATTCTCCAACCGGAATATCTAGCGTTATATTCATAATCCTGATTCTTTTTAAAGAAACAACCCTATATCCTAAATATTCACACATTCTTCTAATCTGTCTATTTAAGCCTTGTGTTAAAATTATTTTAAATTTCTTTTTATCTGTTTGCTTAACAAAACAATTGTTGGTTACTGTGTCTAAAACAGGGACCCCCGAACTCATTAATCTTACAAAATCTTTAGTTACTGGCTTATTAACCTCGACAACATATTCTTTTTCGTGCTGATTATTGGCCCTTAGTATCTTATTAACGATATCACCATCATTAGTTAAAAAAATCAAGCCTTCTGAGGGCTTGTCTAACCTTCCTATTGGAAAAATTCTTGTCGGATAATTAATGTAATCAATGATATTATTTTTTTCTCTTCTCGTATCTGTTGTGCAGACAATTCCCACTGGCTTATTAAATGCGATATATATGTTTTTTTTCTTACTGCTTTTTTCAACTACCTTATTGTTAACTTTAATGACTTCGGTGCCAATTACTTTTTGACCCATAACAGCTGTCTCTCCATTAATAGTTATTCGACCCTGCTCAATTAAGGTGTCTGCTTTTCTTCTTGAACAATAACCGATCTCGCTCAAAAACTTATTTATTCTTATTAATTGTTCTTCCAACATGATATTGACAAAAATACATTAAAGTTTTTGTAATTCTATCTGTAAATTAAATATGAAATTTAATTTATATTTGCCCTCAACCTAATTTAAAAAACTTGTCATGACTCGATTTATTATACTTTTTTTTCTTTCATTCTTTTTTGTAAAACCATTAATTGCGGATGAAGGTATGTGGCTACCACAACTGCTAAGCCTTATGAATGAAGAAGACATGCATAAGAAAGGACTAAAAATTACGGCCGAAGATATTTACGATATAAATAACTCTTCATTAAAAGATGCTGTTGTTGCTCTTAATGGTGGGGGATGCACAGCAGAAATGATCTCTTCAGAGGGTTTAATGCTGACTAATCATCATTGTGTGGATGATTTACTTCAGGCTCATTCAAGTGTTGAAAAGAATTATCTTGAAGAAGGTTTTTGGGCTATGAGTAAATCAGAAGAATTAAAAAATGAAAATTTAAGCGCAACATTTTTAATAAGCATTGAAGATGTAACTAATCGCTTTGCTGACAGTCTAGACAATAGTCTTTCTGAATCAGAAAGAAGTAGAAAAATCTCGGAAATCTCAAAAATAATTGTAAAAGAAAAAACAGATAGCACCTCCTTTTCAGCAAGAGTTAAGTCTTTTTTTGGAGGGAATGATTTTTACTTAATTACTTATCAAATCTTTAAAGATGTTCGTTTAGTTGGGGCGCCACCTTCCTCTATAGGGAAGTTTGGAGGGGATACTGATAACTGGATGTGGCCTAGACATACTGGTGATTTTTCGCTGCTAAGAGTATATATGGCTCCTGATGGCTCTCCAGCAGAATATTCAATAGAAAATATCCCATATAAACCAAAACATCATTTTCCAATTCAATTAGATGGAGTTGAAAATGAAGACTTCACAATGATAATGGGCTATCCAGGAAGAACCAACCGATACTTAACCTCATATGGTGTACAAGAGGCTTTAGAAATTACTTATCCTGAAATTATTGATATAAGAACTAAAAAATTAGCAATTATGAAGGCTGGAATGAATTCTAGTAAGAAGAAAAAACTCCAATATGCTGCTAAATATTCTGGTATATCGAATTATTGGAAATATTATATCGGTCAATCAAAAGGCTTAAAAAGAATGAGAGTTTATGATAAAAAACTAGCTATCGAAAATGAATTTATTAGCTGGGTTGGGGAAGGGGAGAATAAAACAACAAAAAAATATATTGGAGTACTCGATTCTTTAAAAGAAGCATATCAAAAAAATAAAGAAATAGCTCTGGTAAGAACATATCTAACAGAGGCTATATTCCAAGGTGCAGAAATTTTATCTTTTTCATACACCATGAAAAACAGAATCAATGCACTCCCTAAAGAAAAAGAAAAACGAAAAATTGCGCTAAAAAAAATAAAAACAATAGCTAAAGAGTTTTATAAAAACTATGACCCTGAAATAGATCAAGAGCTTCTGTCAGAAATGCTTGAAATGTATTACGAAAATGTTCCTAAGCCACTACACTCTTCAATTTTTAAAAAAATTGAAAACCAACTGTTTGGCGTTAAAAAACTAGATTTTAACTACTATGCGAAAAATTTATTTAAGAAATCTTATTTTTCAAATGAAGAGAAGTGCTTACGTTTTCTTAAAAATCCATCAAAGATTTTAGTTGATAAAGACCCTGCTTATTTAACTTTCAGCTCTATCTACAACAAGTATCTAGAAGAGCTATATCCTACAAGAAAAAAAATACGAAGTCTAATGAAAAAAGGGAATCGATTATTTGTTGCAGGATTACAAGAAATGGATACATTAAGAAAATTTTATCCTGACGCAAATTCAACTATGAGATTAACATATGGTAATGTTGGGGACTACAAGCCTGGTGAAGCCATGCTTTATGATTACTATACAACAATAACTGGGGTGATGGAAAAAGAAGATAACACTAATGAAGAGTTTATTGTTCATCCGCGCTTAAGAGAACTTTATCAAAAAAAGGATTTTGGAATATACGCTGATAAAGATAGTAGCCTAAGGGTTAATTTTATCTCCAACAATGATATAACTGGAGGAAATTCTGGTTCTCCTGTTATTAATGCTTGGGGGGAAATTGTGGGAACGGCTTTTGATGGGAACTGGGAGGCAATGAGCGGTGATATCGCTTTTGAAACAAAAATACAGAGAACTATCTCGGTTGACATAAGATATATTCTATTTGTCATTGATAAATTTGCGAATGCGTCTTATTTAATTGATGAAATGACTATTGCCCCAAGAAGAAACGGGATAAAAGCAAAACAAGAAGAGTTTAAATCTGAAAATGATTTAAAATAAGTACTAACCTAACTCTCTTTAATAGGCCCTATCTTTAGAGCCCTCAATATAATTTATAAAAGCTTTTGTAACCACCTTATTTCCTCCTGGCGTTGGATAGTTTCCGGTGAAATACCAATCTCCAGTATGATTTGGGCAAGCAATGTGTAGGTCTTCTATACTTTGATAAATAATTTCTACCTCCGCTTGCGTGTCCTCTGGTTTGAGTATTTCACTAATTTTAGATGAAATCTGTTTTGCACTAAAAGGATCGTAAATCTGCTTAACATAATTTACCATCTCCTCTTTAGGGAGTTTTATTTGTTCTTTACACTGATTATAAACATCATTAATAACCCCCTCTTGGTTGTTTTCCTTTAATAACTCTATTGTTGCCTGAAAGGCAATAAAATCACCAAGAATAGCCATGTCAATACCATAACAATCGGGGTATCTAATTTGTGGTGCAGAAGAAACAACAATTATTTTCTTGGGCCCTAACCTATCAAGTATTCTAAGTATCGACTGTTTTAGGGTGGTTCCTCTGACAATACTATCGTCAATCATCACTAAGTTGTCTTTCTTGGAAACCTTACCGTAAGTTATATCATAAACATGCGCAACAAGGTCATCTCTATTAATATCTGAAGTTATAAATGTTCTTAACTTAGCATCTTTAATGGCAATTTTCTCAGCCCTAGGGCTTATTTCCATGATTTTATTAATCTCTTGAATCGGCGGGTTTTTTCCTAATGCTTTTATCTTCGTAGTCTTAACTTTATTCAAATACAGGTCTACCTCTTTCATCATTCCAAAATATGAGACCTCAGCAGTATTAGGAATATATGAGAACACTGTATTCTTGATGTCTTTATTAATGGAGTCTAATACTTTTGAAAACACCCGCCTTCCTAATCTTATTCTTTCGTTATAAATATCCTTGTCATTTCCTCTAGAAAAATAAATTCTTTCAAAAGAACATGCTGTTCTTTTTAAAGGCTTTAAAACTTCTTGCTCAATAATTTGACCGCTTTTCTTAATAATTAAAGCGTGTCCTCTTTTAATCTCTTTGATTTTATTTTCATTTACATGAAATGTTGTTTGGATCACGGATCTCTCAGATGCAACAACAACAATCTCGTCATCATAATAAAAATATGCAGGTCTAATAGCAGAGGGGTCTCTTAATGCAAAAGCATCTCCGTGCCCCAACAAACCACACAAAACATAACCTCCATCCCAATGTTTCGATGCATTAAAAAGAATTTTTTGTATATCTATCTCCTCTTCTATTTTTAAAGAAATTTCCCTCTTAGAAAATCCTTCTTTATATTTCTGATAAATATTTACATTCTCCTCATCTAAAAAGTGGCCAATCTTTTCTATAATGGTAATGGTGTCTGATTTTTCTTTTGGGTGTTGACCTAAATCTGTTAAATGAGCAAACAACTCGTCAACATTAGTCATGTTAAAATTACCTGCTAGTGCTAAATTTCTAGTTTTCCAATTATTCTGTCTTAAAAAAGGATGGCATTGCTCTATACTGTTACCCCCATAAGTTCCATATCGCAAATGCCCTAAAAATAACTCTCCAGTAAATGGCATATTATTTTTTAACCATTTAGTGTCTTCTAATTTTTTTGGATTGCTTTCTTCTAAATCTATAAAGCGCTTATTTATATTTTCAAAAAGATCTTGAATAGGATTGTTGTTTGTAGATCTTTTTCTACTAATATATCTTTTACCTACTGGAGTATTGAGCTTAACATTAGCCATTCCCGCGCCATCTTGCCCTCTATTTCTTTGTTTCTCCATTAACAAATACATTTTTTTTAATGCATAGAAGGAGGTTCCGTATTTCTCTTTGTAAAAGTCCAGCGGCTTTCGTAACCTTAACATTGCTATTCCACACTCATGCTTAAGAGAATCGCTCATATTTTAATTTTTAAGCTGCAAATTTATCAATTATTGCATTATAATCTCTGATAACTTACTAATTCCTGGATTTACATATGTTTTATTATTAATAATAAATGTAGGGATGACTCTTTTTCCATTATTAATCTTCTTTATAAGCTCTGTGGCTTCAACATTATTATTTATATCTATATGTCTATAGATAATCCCCTGATCGTCTAAGAATTTTTTTGCAATCACACAGTCAGAGCACCAATTGGCGCTATACATTATTATCTTCATGATAAGTAAATTTATATATTATGTTATTCTGAACAATTGTGCACAGACTACAATGAGAAAGATATGCAAAATAGTATTCCCTGTTAATTTCAAAACCATTTTTATCAACAATAAAAATTCCGCTACATTCTAAGTCTCCTTCTGATGAAAAACGAGTAATCTTAAAATCATCTTCCCTTGTTTTTAGAGAAAACCAAGACCCTGCTCCTATACCCCCAAGCCATTGAGAATTACTTGGTATATTGTTCGGCTTTGATGGTGGCAACAGACTCATGATCTTTCTATGCTTTTTAAATAAGACTCAAGTATATTTCTTTTTACTTCTTTAAATGAGTTTTTTTCAACCTTATAAAAATTAGAATTTGCTATCCCAACATTTCTTTTTGGAGAAGGAGAGATTGTAAGGGGTAATTTTAGCCTGGCATTCTTTATAAATTTTGGGCTAGAGCTGCGCATTACAGCAGCCACAAACCTTGAGCAATTTGTTCCATTATAAATAAATGGTCCATACAAAATCAATCCTCTTTTTTGAGTTTTTTTTGCATATGCATACGCTTTTTTAAATGATACATCATTTAAAATGGAGGCATATAATGTTCCTTCTCCATGAAAGGATTTGTTTTCTTTTATCTCTTGAAGAATCTCTTTTAAATTATTTATCCGATCTCCGTTTATCTCTGCCAGTGATTTTATTGCAACATCATTATCGGTTTGAACATCTCTAACCCTACCATAATTATTTGGAGAATGATATCGCCCAAAATCAAAATATACTAATTGGCCTGTGGATCTTTCTACCAACACAACTGCTGAGTGACCCACCCTATATTTTCCATTAGTTGAAAAAAACTTATCATACCACGCTCCAGTAGCTGTTACCATTCCTTCGGGCCAAGCTAATGCTATAAGAAAATCATCTTGCATATGGCTAATATAGACTCTTTTTTTAATTGTTCTTTTTTATCTCACTATCACACTCTTTTGTAAAGTCCTCTATGGTCTTAAAAAATGTTAAAATATTTTCCTTAGAATTTTCAGCATTTATCGTAACTAACCTAACAAAACACCTATTATTAAAATCCCCAAAACCAACCATAAGCTTATTGTATTCATATAGTTTAGTACACAGATCTATTGGGTCATAATTTTTATAATTAAAACAAACTGATAATGATTGATTAAAGCTATATAATGTGTAGTCTTTATTACTTGTAATATACTCCCTTGCATAGTCTGCCAAATCAAATTCATGATTAATGATTGATGCAATTCCTTTTGTGCCTATAGCCTTCCACATAGTCCAAAATTTAAGTGCATTATTTCTTCTTCCACATTCAAATGAATTATACCCTAAATTATATTCTTTTTCGTGAGTCTGATATAAATATGAGGCTTGACTAGTAAAGGAATTATGGAGCTTTTCTGAATCCTGGACAACTAAAATAGATGTGCTTAATGGGACCCCAAGTGTCTTATGTGCATTAAAACAAAAAGAATCAGATTTCTCTATCCCATTAATAAGGTACTTATATTTATTCGTAAAAAAAACAGATCCTCCAAAAGCCCCATCTACATGAAGCCAAATGTTATGTTTCTTACAAACTAATGCTACCTCTTCAATATTGTCAAATGCACACAAAACCGTTGTTCCAGATGTTAGGTTTACATAAAAAGGTGTCTTATTGTTTTTTTTATCTTCTTCAATCTGATGTTTTAACGCCCCCACATCTATCTGGCCATGTTTATTACATTTTATATAACACACATTTTCTTTACCAAGGCCAATAAAAGAAGCGTTCTTAGCTACTGAATAATGAGCGTTTTCAGATGTATAAGCGACAAAATTTTGCCTAAATCCTTTATTGGGGATTGCTTTATTTTTTTGATCTCTTGCAATAACTATTGACATAAAATTACTCATTGATCCTCCGGTTGGAAAAGTTCCGCCTGCCTTATCTCCATAGCCTATCATTTCACACACCTTTTTAATAATTTCTTTCTCAACAGCTACCTGAGGGCCAGCTATCTTATATGTTGCCATAGAGCTATTTAGTAATACCGAGAGCAGGTCTCCCAAAACTCCTTTACTATGGCGCCCCCCAAATAACTGATTGAAAAAATATTTTGAAGATGATTTTGGTGTTGATAAAACCAATTGTTTTAAGCTTTCTTGAAAATCTTGTTTTATTGCTGGTTCATCAGACAAAGAAAGGTCTAGTTTTTTACCCAAATCTTTTATGTTAATCTTTTGAGAAATTGGGTTGTTTTTCTCATCCTCTAAAAAACAATCTACTATATCGTTAAATAGCTTTAAATCTTCTTTGATATTATTAAACATCTCTATTTCTCTTGTTTTTTGACAAAATTAGAAAACCATCTCTAATAAAAACATAAAATCACATTATTAAATCAATACCGGACTATATTAAATATTGTTTATCTTTGTAATTGTTAATTATTTGTCAAATCAGTTTAATCTATTTAAAATGTTAAGAAAGCGGTTTTTAACTTTTATATTTTTATGTGTGAATACATTCTTATTCTCACAAGTTGTTATTAATGAGTATTCTGCATCAAATTTTGATAGCCATCAGGATAATTATGGAGAATACGAAGACTGGGTGGAACTATACAATTCAACTAACTCAGATATAGATTTAAATGGCTGGTTTCTTTCTGACAAAGCTTCTGATCCGACAAAATGGCAATTTCCTTCTTCATACATAATAACTGCAAATAGTGTAGCGATTATCTATTGTTCTGGAAATGATGAGATAGTAGGGGGCGTTGCTCATACAAATTTTAAAATCACACAAACAAAAGGAGGAGAGGTTTTTTGTTTATCGGATGCTAGTGCTAGTATGATTGATTCAATAACCGTTAGCCCTGCCCAAAAATCTCATTCGAGAGGAAGAAATTTAAACGGCGGATCTATCTGGGGTGTTTATCCAATTCCAACTCCAAATGCAAACAATACCGCTGCAATGCTTGAATACGCAGATCCTCCCGTTTTTTCTCAAACATCAGGATATTATAGCGCTCCTTTTGATCTTTCTTTAAGCTCACCAGTTCCTCTTGCCCTAATTTATTATACTACTGACGGAAGCAAACCGGATAATACTTCTAATTTATATTCATCTCCAATAAATATAGCATCAACTACTGTTATTAAGGCTGTTGCCTATAGTACAAATGGAGCTGTCCCTCCAAGTTTTATTGAATACAATACATTCTTTATAAACGACACGCATACTGTTCCAATCTTATCTGTTTCTGGAGACAGTGTTGCGGTACTTATAGAGGATGGGATAAGAAACATTGGTGGCTGGTGGAGCGGAACTCCTCATGAACCGCAAGGAACAATAGAATGGTTTGATAAAAATGGTGTGTTGATTGATAAGGGTTCAGGCGAATTTAATAAGCACGGGAATGATTCATGGGCATATGACCAAAGAGGTTTTGATTATGTAATGAGGGATCAATTTGGTTATAACTATGCTCTACAAGACAAATTATTTGAAACTAAAAGTAGAGATAAGTTTCAAAGAGTAATTGTCAAAGCTGCTGCAAATGATAATTATCCTTTCTCATATAGTAATTCGGGCGCTCATATAAGAGATGCTTATGTACATCATTTGTCCCAATTAGCTGACTTAAGACTTGACGAAAGATCTACAAGTTCTTGTATTTTATATCTCAATGGAGAATATTGGGGGGTCTATGAAATGAGAGAGAAAGTTGATGACCATGATTTTACAGATTATTATTATGACCAAGACAAAAACAACCTACAATATTTAAAAACCTGGGGGAATACTTGGGTAGAATATGGAGGAGCGCAAGCCCAAACAGATTGGGATAACCTTAAGAACTACATTACTACAAATCCAATGAGTAGTCAGGCGAACTATTTAACCGTTAAGGGCCAATATAATACTGGAAGTATTATTGATTACTTTTTACTCAACTCTTATGTGGTTTGTGCAGATTGGTTAAACTGGAATACAGCATGGTGGAGAGGTTTAGATACTAACGGAGAAAAAAAGAAATGGAGGTACACACTTTGGGATATGGACAACACATTTGATCATGGAACAAATTATACCGGTGTTCCTACAATGTCTGTAACCGCTGATCCGTGCGATCCCAGTAGTCTGAGTGATCCTGGGGGGCAGGGACATGTCCCAATATGGAATGAGCTGCTTAATAATGAGGATTTTTTTGATGACTACTTAAACCGTTGGCAAGACCTTGCAAATGGATATCTATCTTGTGATACCATGATATCAATACTAGATAGTATGATTAATGTTATTGACCCAGAAATGCCAAGACAAATTGCAAAATGGGGAGGAACCTACACTGAATGGCAATCAAACGTTCAAGACCTAAGAGACTTTATTACTGCTCGGTGTAGTATAATGAATATTGGTTTTGGCCCTTGCTACCCAGCGCTTTCAGGACCTCATAATGTGACAGTTGAAATTCTTGGTGTTGGAGAGGTTGAAATGAGTAATGGAAATATTATTAATCAATTAAATACAGGCTGGACAGATCAAAGGTATGGCGGGGTGAATCTTCCTTTTGAAGTTAAAAGTGGTACATTCCAAAACTGGGAGATTATTCCATCTGGGGTTTATACTTATGATCCTCTGGTAGATACTTTGATCCTTGATCTGCAGGGAGACGTAACTGTAATTGCAAATTTTATTCCACCACCTCCACCAATAGAAACAAGAGATATTACATATAGAATAGACCCTGCTGGAACGGTTTCTGATATAGTTGTTAATGGAGTTGCCTTGGGCTCATTCCCAACAACTATTAATTACACCCTAGGAGACACTGTTGTGATTTCTCCAAATATTGATCCTCTCTATGGGTTCAGTAATTGGACAAGTGATAGTGTCACTTTAATGCCTCAAAACAATAATCAAATTGATTCTTTTTATGTAAATCATCATGATAATATTACACTAAACCTATATCTTCTTCCTACCATTACGGCTTTTATCTCTGGAAACGACACACTATGCTCTAATAAAGAGGGGGCTGCTAGTGTTAATGTTTCTTTTACTGGTATCTCTCCTTATACTTTTAACTACTCAATTAACGGGGTAGAGCAAGGTGAAACTACCACTACAAATAACCCTTATATAATAAACACAACAACCCCTGGAATATATAGCTTACTCAGCTTTTCAGATGCTGTTGAAGAAGGAAACCTTAGTGGGCAGGCAATTGTAACAATCTTAGATGCTCCGGTAGCAGACTTTCAGCCCACCCCAGATGAGGCGAGCATCCTTTTTACAACAATTACAATGATAGATAAATCTTCCTTAAATGTGACGAATTGGCAATGGGATTTTGGAGATGAAGCCGGATTTAGTAATGAGCAAAATCCTTCATATACATATCCGGAAGAGGTTTCTCAATACCAAATATTATTAACCGTAAGCAATATCTTTGGTTGTGAGGACTCTATTTACAAAATTATTAGCATCACAGATGAGCACTGGATATATATTCCTAATTCATTTACTCCTAATTCTGATGAAATCAACGACCTTTTCTATATTAGTTATCATGGTATTCGAGAAGAAACATTCAAAATCAACATCTATAATAGGTTGAACGAATTGGTCTATTCAACAAAAAACATTTCTGATCTTTCTAAAGAAAATGGCTGGGACGGAACACATCAAAACACTAACAAAAACCTTCCTTCCGGAACATATATTTATGAGCTTTCTTACCAAGACTTAGACGGTTGGAAAAAATTCAAAACAGATAAAATCAACTTAATACGCTAATTCATTTATGATTCTTCAGTTAAATATGATCTTTCGGGGTATTGTACTAGCTATATTTTTTCTCTTATTCTTTTCTTGGTCACCAATAGCACAAAATATTTATAACCCTCAACTGCTTTATGATAGCCCCAGCGGTTTATATGAAAAAGATTCTTTGCGAAACATTTATATAAATTTCCATGACCCCAATTATCATTCTATTTTACAGGGCTCTTTTTTTACAAATCCCTCTTATAGAATTCCTGCCAGCATAACAATTAATGATGTTACACTTGATAGTGCCGGTGTAAGATATAAAGGAAACTCTACTTTTTGTATTCCTAATGACGCTGGGGTTCCAAAGGTTCCATATAATATAGACATGAACTACTGGGTTTCTGGACAAAAGCTATTAGGATATAAAAAAATAAAACTAGCAAACGCATGGATGGACGCGACATTTTTAAAAGAATATACGGCCTCAAAAATCTACAAAAAATATCTTCCTTCTCCGGAGGTTAATTTGGTCAAGCTACATGTTCAGGGTAATTACTTAGGGTTATATGTAAACACCGAATCTGTTAACAAGCAGTTTGCAAAAAAACATTTTGACGAAGATGATGGTGTGCTTTTTAAATGTGATGGAAGCGGAATGTTTTGTGACACAACAGGTACTCCTCCTGGTGGAGAACCAAGTCTAAATTGGTATGGTACCCCTGACAGCACAGCTTATTTTTCCAGCTATAATATGAAGTCTGATTATGGTTGGGGAGAACTTATAGATCTAATATATGTTTTAAACCATAATCCTAATCAATTAGACTCTGTGCTAAATATAGATCGGGTTCTATGGGCTTTTGCTGTAAATACAGTTATAGGCAACTTTGACACATATAATGGTTATTATGTACACAACTATTATTTCTATCAAACAGAAGACGGCTTGTTTCAAATGATCCCATGGGATCTCAGCCAAAGCTTTATAAATGCTCTTCTTGGTTGGGATGTTTTTACTCCATTTGGCCCTAATCACCCAACACAATTTGACCCTTATTATGGTGATGATCCAAGTCTTTTTAGACCGCTTACATATTATCTTTTTAATAACCCTAATTACAGAAAACAATATACTGCTCATTTACGAACAGTCATTAATGAAATTGACACTAATCAAATTAGAACTGATATTTTAAATATGCAAAACATGGCCTATACCGCTGTTGATAGCGACCCTCATAAATTATTTTCCATATCAGATTATATCAATAATGTTGAACAAGATCTTTCTTTTCCTAATTGGGGGGGATACGGTTTTGGAGGGATAATGTCTACATTAAGACACCGAATTCCTTATCTACAATCTAACACTGAAATTGCACATACGCCCCCAAACATATATGGGGTTAATATTTCAGGCAACATTATTACGGCCAATATTAACAACGAAACATCTGTGGAGCTTATGGCAACAACAAATGACTTTAGCTCTAAATTCGCGTTATTCAATATGTATGATGACGGAACTAATGGGGATTTGCAGGCTAATGATGGGGTTTTCACATGCTACATTCCTTATCCTTCAGCATTAAAAACAAAATTCTATGTAAAGGCTAAAAACTCACATTCCATGATGCTCTCTCCTGAAAGGGCCGAATATGAATTTTATGAATATTCTACTGTTTCCGGAACCCTTAACTACCCCCAAAACAATAACAAGGAAATACTCTCTATTACGGATCTACTTGGTAGAAAATCTAATTTTAATTATAACACCCCTCTATTATTCATATATACTGATGGTAGTGTAGAAAAGAAATTTATTGTAAAATAAAATAGATTTGCTTTGATTGGTTATCTAAAAAGCAAAAGTTATATTTGCACGGATTAGCTAGTAGTAAACGCATGAATAATTATAAAGAATATCCTGGGCTAGACCTTTCATCTATAAATAAAGATATCTTACGTTTATGGAAAAAAAACTCTACATTCAAAAAAAGCCTTGAAAACAGAAATCAAGACAAGAATTTTGTTTTTTACGAGGGTCCGCCATCAGCAAATGGCATGCCTGGTATTCATCATGTTATTGCTAGAACCATTAAGGATTTGTTTTGCAGATACAAAACACTAAAAGGGTTTAAGGTTAACAGAAAAGCTGGATGGGATACTCATGGGCTCCCTGTTGAATTAGGTGTTGAAAAAGAGCTTGGTATCACCAAAGAAGATATTGGAAAAAAAATATCTGTTGAGGATTACAATAAAGCGTGTCGCATTAATGTAATGAAATACCAAAAAACCTGGGAAAAAATAACTAATGAAATGGGTTATTGGGTTGACATGAATAATCCCTATTTAACATATGACAATAAATATATTGAAAGTGTTTGGTGGCTACTTAAAGAGCTACATAAAAAGGGCCTTTTATATAAAGGACATACAGTACAGCCTTTCTCCCCAAAAGCGGGTACCGGACTAAGCACCCATGAACTAAATCAACCAGGCTGTTATAGAAATATTAAAGACACTTCTGCTGTTGCTCAATTTAAAATTATTAACGACCTTACAAGCTCGTTTTTATTTTTAAAAACCAACCATCCTATTTTTTTTATTGCATGGACAACAACGCCATGGACGCTTCCTTCAAATACTGCTCTTGCTGTTGGAGAAAAAATTAAATATCTTCTTGTAGAAACAGTAAATCAATATACCGGAGAAGTTATTGCAATAATTCTTGCAAAAGAATTATTGCTCAAATTTTTTAATAAAGAGAAGGAAAATTCAAGCTTAGATAGTTTTACTATAGGAACAAAAGAATTGCCTTTTGTTATTTTAGATGAATTTGATGGTTCTTCTCTTGTAAATATTACATATGACCAGCTACTTAAGTATGCTGTGCCTGAAGATGGAGATGCGTTTAAAGTTCTTAGTGGAGACTTTGTAACTACTGAAAATGGAACTGGAATAGTTCATTTAGCGCCTAGCTTTGGGGCAGATGACAATAGAGTTGCAAAACAAAACAATATTGGCTCATTAACGCTGGTTGATGAGCAAGGTAGATTTACAAAAGAGGTTAGAGATTTTTGTGGGCAATATGTAAAAGAGGGGTACTATGATGAAAATGAAAAAAAACCAAAATTACCTGTTGATGTACAAATAGTTATAAAGCTTAAAGAAAAAGGCTTGTTGTTCAAGTCAGAAAAATATGAGCACAGTTATCCACATTGTTGGAGAACAGATAAGCCTATATTGTACTATCCTCTTGACAGTTGGTTCGTTAAAACCACCGAACATAGAAAAAGAATGCTAGAGCTAAACAAAACCATTAACTGGAAGCCTTCTTCAACAGGAGAAGGACGGTTTGGTAATTGGCTAGAAAATTTAGTAGATTGGAATTTATCTCGATCTCGCTTTTGGGGTATTCCACTCCCAATATGGAGAACAGAAGATGGAGAAGAAGAAATTTGTATCGGCTCAATAAAAGAACTTAAAGACGAGATTGAAAAATCAATTAAGGCTGGTTATATGAAGGGCAATCCTCTTAAACATTTTAATCCTGATGATTTTTCTAAAACCAACTATACTCTCTTTGATCTACATAAACCTTATGTAGATGATCTTGTGCTTGTTTCTTCTTCAGGAATGATTATGAGGCGGGAATTAGACCTAATTGATGTGTGGTTTGATTCTGGATCAATGCCATATGCGCAACTTCATTATCCTTTTGAAAACAAATCATTATTTAAAAAGAATTTTCCTGCCGACTTTATTGCTGAAGGGGTAGACCAAACAAGAGGGTGGTTTTTTACCCTACATGCTATATCTACTTTGTTATTTGACTCTGTAGCATATAAAAATGTTGTCTCCAATGGATTGGTCTTAGACAAAGAGGGAAATAAAATGTCTAAACGTCTTGGGAATGCGGTAGACCCTTTTGAAACACTTGATAAGCATGGGGCAGACGCTGCTAGATGGTACATGATCTCAAACTCTCAACCATGGGACAATTTAAAGTTTGATGAAGAGGGTATTCTTGAGGTAAGGAGAAAGTTTTTTGGCACACTATATAATGCTTATTCTTTTTTTGCTCTTTATGCGAATATCGACAATTATAGCTATGTTAAAGGAGAGTGCCTCGTAGAACAAAGAGACAAAACAGACAAATGGATTATATCTGAACTAAACTCGCTTATAAAAGAGGTTGGTATAAATTATGAAAGCTATGAGCCTACAAAAACTTCTAGGTTAATACAAGACTTTGTGGTTAACAAATTAAGCAACTGGTATATTCGACTAAATAGAAGAAGATTTTGGAAAGGAGAATACAATACTGATAAAAAAAATGCCTATAGCACATTATTTGAGTGTTTAAATACGATTGCTATTATATCGTGTCCAATCGCTCCTTTTTACATGGACAATCTTTATCAAGACTTACATAAAAATAGCGGCTCTGTTCATTTAAGTGATTTCCCTTTATCTAAATCTGATTACATAAACAAAGAACTGGAAAGTCAAATGCAATTGGCACAAAAAATATCCTCGTCTATTCTTTCTTTAAGAAAAAAAGAAAAAATCCGGGTCAGACAGCCACTAAGAACCGCTCTTATTGCTACTTCGAGTAAAAAAATAAAAAGGAGTATTGTTGAAACACAAAATATTATTCTTAATGAAACCAATTTGAAAAAACTAGAATTCGTAGATGAAGACTCTAATCTGCTTTCAAAAAGAGCAAAACCCAACTTTAAGACTCTTGGTCCTAAATATGGGAATAGAGTTAATGAGGTTTGTACGCAAATAAAAGAATTAAGCCCCCAACAAATAAAAGTTTTAGAGCAAAAAGAAAAAATATTGCTCAATACTGGAGATATAATCTTATTTGAAGATGTAGATGTTGTTTCAGAAGAAATTACTGGTTATTCAGTATCTATTAATGATAGTTTTAGCGTCGCTCTTGATGTTAGTCTCTCTGAGAAACTTAAAGAGGAGGGGCTTGCTAGAGAATTTGTAAATAGAATCCAATCCCTACGAAAAGAGAAAGGTTTCTTGGTTACAGACAAAATCTGCCTTAGTCTTGAAAAAAACGACAAACTAGAGCTAGCGATTAATAATAATTTGGAGTATATTTGTAATGAAACACTGACCGATGAGCTTCATTTTTCATCACAAACTATTAATGGTAATGATGAGATAACGCTGGTTGACAATGTCATCTGTAATGTTTTAATTTATAAGAAATAATATGAAAGAAAAAACAACATATACTAAAACAGAATTAAAAGAATTCAAAAGGCTTATTTTAAAAAAAATAGAAAGCGCAGAAGAGGACCTGACAATCTTAAGAGCTTCTTGTGCTAATGATGCTGACAACGGAACAGAAGATACATCACCCACTTTTAAAGCATTTGAGGAGGGGTCAACCACTCTATCTAAAGAAGAAAACACTAAGCTTGCCGAAAGACAAGCAAAATTTATTATAAGTCTTAAAAATGCTCTCATTAGAATTGAAAATCATTCATATGGCGTTTGTCGTGTTACTGGAAAACTAATTTCAAAAGAACGTCTTACCCTGGTTCCTCATGCAACCCTAAGCATTGAGGCAAAAAAAGCTCAGTAAATAACTTGAGAAAAGTAATTATCACCTCATTAATACTTGTTCTTTTTGATCAAGCGTTAAAAATCTGGATAAAGACAAATATGTTTCTTGGTCAGGAATTTAAAATTTTTGATTGGTTTATAATTCACTTTACAGAAAACAATGGAATGGCTTTTGGTCTTGAATTTGGTGGCGATACTGGAAAGATAATCTTAAGCTTATTTAGAATTGTCGTAGTTATCTGGGGGATTGCTTATGTCGATCACTTAACAAAAAAACATCTTCCGAATGGAGCTCTTTTGTCATTAGGGTTTGTAATTGGTGGGGCTGTTGGAAATATAATTGACGGAGTATTTTATGGAACTATCTTCAGTGATAGCTATAACAGGATTGCCGAGCTATTTCCAGCAACCGGAGGTTATGAGGCTTTATTAAAAGGCAAGGTTGTTGACATGTTTTATTTTCCTTTAATTAACACTCATTTACCGGAATGGCTTCCTTTATTTGCAAGCAAACATGTCATCTTTTTTAGACCTGTATTTAATCTTGCAGATGCCGGCATATCTGTCGGAATGTTTTTGTTAATTGTCTTTTACAGAAAGTCTTTTAGTTAGTTTATATTCATAAAAAGCTACAACCGTTATTAACATCTCAAAATACAAATTAATTATCCCAAAAATAAAAGTGTTTCTGATTAAAGAAATCCCCGCTTAGATTAATTTATTATTAATCATGTATTCTGCTATTTGAACTGTATTTGTTGCGGCTCCTTTTCTTAGATTATCTGCTGCCACCCACATGTTTAACGATTTCTCTTCTGAAAAATCTCTTCGTATTCTACCAACATAAACATCGTCACTTCCACTAACATTAATTGGCATTGGGTACTCATTCTTTTCAATATTATCAAAAACAACTACTCCTTCTGAATTATTAAGAATATTTACTATCTCTTTTGTCTCAAAATCCTCTGAAAGCCTTAAATTAACACTCTCGCAATGTCCTCTCTCTACGGGAACCCGAACTGTAGTTGCAGTAATCAAAATATCTTTATCTAATATTTTATGTGTTTCATTAACAATTTTCATTTCTTCTTTGGTATACCTGTTTTCTTCAAAATCATCAATGTGCGGTAGGATATTTCGATAAATTGGGTGAGGATACGCGCGCGCTCCAGCAACTTCTTGTTCTTCATTATTTAATTGATCTAGCGCTTTTTTACCCGTTCCTGTTACTGCCTGATATGTTGACACAACAATCCTTTTAATCTTATATTTATAATGAATTGGCGCAATTGCAAGAAGCAGCTGTATAGTAGAGCAGTTAGGATTAGCAACTATCATGTCTTCCTGTTTTAGTTGATTGCCGTTTATTTCTGGGATAATTAATTTGTGTTTTGAGCACATCCTCCAATATGAAGAATTGTCTATAACCTTGCAGCCTTGCTCTGCTAATTTTGGGGCCCATTTTTTTGAAACCTCTGAGCCCGCTGAAAATAATGCGAGATCTGGCTTTAAAACTAACATCTCTTCCAGGCTAGAAATTAAAACTGTTTTATTGTTTATGCTTTTTTTAATGCCAACAGATTTTTTTGAGGCAACTAAAATTAGCTCAGAGTAAACAAAATTTCTTTCTTGTAAAACCGCTAGTATTTCACATCCTACCATTCCTGTGGCGCCAACAATTGCTAATTTCATATTCAATATATTACTCTTCAAAAGTACTATATTTACAAATTATAGAGCATCCTTGAAAAAGTTTTTAAAATGCCCATAGCTTCTTTATTAAATTCTCTGATAAAAACTATTCCAAAAAAGCCTGGAGTCTATAGGTTTTATGATCAGGGCCATGAAATTATTTATGTTGGAAAAGCAAAAAACCTAAATAAACGGGTTGCCTCTTACTTCATAAAAACCCACAAAAACCTAAAAACCAAAAACCTAGTAAGCAGGATTAGTGACGTAAAATGTATTGTTGTAGAAACTGAAATTGATGCTCTTTTATTAGAAAACAATCTAATCAAACAATACCAGCCAAAATATAATGTCTTACTAAAAGATGACAAATCATACCCTTGGATATGTATAAGCAACGAAAGGTTTCCTCGTGTTTTTCAAACAAGAACTGTTGTTAAAAATGGGTCTGAATATTATGGTCCCTACATGTCTACTCGGATTGTTAGTGTTCTTTTAGATTATTTTTCAGATATTTTTTATGACCGTGGCTGGACGCCAATCTCTTATTTAAATCGGGAAATTGATGTTGAGTCCAGAAAGAAATACCTTACCACAGTATCAGAAATTCGTCAAATATTAAAAGGAGATATTACGGCGATTAGCTCTAAACTAAAAGAGCGTATGGCTGGTTTTTCTAAAAGCCTGGACTTTGAAAATGCTCAAAAAACAAAAGATCAGCTTTCCCTTCTTAATAATTATCAATCAAAATCTTTAATTGTAAGCTCAAAAATTAATAGTGTTGATGTTTTTACAATTGTCTCTGACAAAAAAACAGCTTTTATTAATTATCTAAAGATCGCAAATGGGGCAATTATTCTTTCACATTCAGCAGAAATTAAAAAGAGGCTAGCTGAGGAAGACGAATCTCTTTTGCAATTTGCTATAACTGACTTAAGAAAACGATTTAATAGTGCCTCTAAAACTATTTATTGTTCACAAAAAATCAATTGTGTTTGGCCACTAACAAAACTAGTTGTACCTAAAATCGGGGACAAGAAAAAGCTTATTGATCTTTCGCTAAGAAACGCAAAATACATGCAGCTTGAAAAAAAGAAACAAATCCTTCTTAGAAAAGAAAAAAAAGAAAAAACTAATAGCCTGTCTGTAATTAAAAAAGATTTACGCTTAGCTGTCCTTCCAAAACATATAGAGTGTTTTGACAACTCAAACCTTCAAGGGACAAATCCTGTTTCGGCTTGTGTTGTGTTTAAAAACGGGAAAGCCAGCAAAAAAGACTATAGATTGTTCAATATTAAAAGTGTTAAAGGGCCTGATTATTATAAATCTATGGAAGAAGTTGTTTTAAGAAGGTACACGCGTATAGTAAATGAAAAAAAATCACTACCCCAATTAATTATAGTTGACGGAGGTAAAGGGCAGTTAGGATCTGCCGTTAAAAGTCTAAAAAAACTAAATCTTAATGGAAAGATTGCTATAATTGGTATTGCTAAAAGATTAGAAGAAATTTATTTTCCAAACGACCCCACCCCCTTGTATTTAGACAAAAAGTCTTCAAGTCTAAAACTCATTCAGCAATTAAGAAATGAAGCTCATAGATTTGGAATTAATCATCATAGAATGAAAAGAGTGTCGGAACAACTTAAAACTTCTTTAGAAGATATCGCGGGTATAGGCCCAAAAACATCTGCCCTTTTATTAAAGAAATTTGGTTCTGTAAAAAACTTACTGAGTGTTGATTATGAAATAGTAAAAGGCCTTATCGGAGAATCAAAAGCAAAGAAGATTTTTAGGAGGTTCTAGCCCAAAGAATTTACATTTCTTTGTGAATTATTTCTCGGCTTTCATTTGTGGAAAAAACAAAACATCTTGAATAGATTTGCTGTTAGTCATAATCATGGCCAACCTATCTATTCCTATTCCAAGACCTGCTGTTGGGGGCATTCCGTATTCTATTGCTCTTAAAAAATCTTCATCTAAAACCATAGCCTCTTCATCTCCCTTTTTTGCCAACTCAAGCTGTTCTTTAAATCTTTCTCTTTGGTCTATAGGGTCGTTTAGCTCAGAAAATGCATTGCACAGCTCTTTTCCGTTACATATGGTTTCAAAACGCTCAACCAAGCCCTCTATAGTTCTGTGTTTTTTTGCTAATGGAGACATTTCAACTGGATAATCTGTAATAAATGTTGGTTGAATAATATTCTTTTCACATTTTTCCCCAAAAATTTCATCAATCAATTTTCCTCGACCCATACTTTTGTCAGTTACAATGTTTAATTTTTTTGCTGTTTCTGCTAATTCTTTTTCATTCATTTGAGAAATATCTATACCAGTATATTCTTCTATTGCTTCATACATTGTCATTCTTTTCCACGGATTCTTAAAGCTTATTGTGTTTTCTCCAACTTTTAAATCTGTTTTTCCGTGTAAATCTAAAGCTATCTTTTCAACCATTTCTTCAACTAAACACATCATCCAGTTATAGTCTTTGTAAGCAACATACAGTTCCATTTGTGTAAATTCCGGGTTATGAAACCTGCTCATTCCTTCATTTCTAAAGTCTTTTGAAAATTCGTACACCCCATCAAAACCACCAACTATAAGTCTTTTTAAATATAGTTCATTCGCTATTCTCAAATACAAGTCCATATCTAAAGTATTGTGATGTGTTTTAAACGGTCGGGCTGCTGCTCCTCCATATATTGGCTGAAGAATTGGTGTCTCCACCTCCATGTATCCCTTGCCGTTTAAGTAAGCCCTCATTGAATTGGTCAATTCAGTTCTTTTAATAAACGCCTCTTTAACATCTGGATTAACAACAAGATCTACATACCTGCGTCTATATCTTTTTTCGGGATCCGTGAAGGCGTCGTAAACATTCCCTTCTCCGTCTAATTTTGGTAAGGGCAAAGGTCTTAATGACTTTGATAACACTGTGATTTTTTTTACTCGAATTGAAATCTCTTTGACTTTTGTTAAAAAAACACACCCTTCAACCCCTATTATATCGCCAATATCTAGCAGTTTCTTAAAAACATCATTGTACATTTTTTTGTCTTCTCCCTCACAAACTTCATCTCTATTTATATAAAGCTGAATCTTTCCTTGCGAGTCTTGTATCTCTGCAAAAGATGCTTTTCCCATAATTCTTCTGCTCATTAATCGTCCTGCAATTACCACGTTTAAATCATCCCCTTCATTAAACTCCTCTTTTATCTGAGCAGATGTTGTGTTGACACCAAATTCCTCGGCAGGATAACAGTTTATCCCTAGCTCTTTAAGCTTTTGTAGCGATTCCCTTCTCACTAACTCTTGTTCGGAATAATCTTTAGACATTTTTATTTTTTTGTAAAGATATAAATTCTTTATTCCTATTATATTTGTAATATTGACTTCTTTTACAAAAACATCTTAAAATATGAAAATGAACGACTATATTAATGCCTTTGCTAATCACCTAGAAGATGCGTTAACAATCGGTGATAAGGCAAGTATAGCTGTCTCTAAAAAATCAATTAGTACTGTTCTGATTTGTGGACTAGGAGGAAGCGGTATCGGAGGCTCTATAATCAAAGACGTTGTCTCTAAAAAAACAGGTATTCCTATTGTTGTTTCTAAAGGGTATAGTATCCCTGGTTTTGTAAACAAAAATACATTAGTAATTGCGTGCTCCTATTCTGGAAACACAGAAGAAACTCTTTCTTCTCTTGAAGAGTGCTTAAAGAAAAACGCAGAAATTACCATCATAACTTCCGGGGGGAAACTTCAAGAGCTTGCAATAAAAAACACATTAAATCATATTATCATTCCTGGCGGACATCCTCCTAGAGCAATGTTCGGTTATGGTTTTACACAGCTTTTCTTTATTCTAAATAATTACAAAATTATAACTGACTCTTTTAAAAACGATTTTACTGCTGCTATTTCATTAATTAAAGAACATCACTCTAAAATTAAAGATCTAGCCAGTTCTATTGCTGAAAAGTTACACAAAACCACTCCTATAATATATGTTGCTGACGGTTATGAGGGGGTGGCTATTCGATTACGGCAGCAAATTAATGAAAACAGTAAAATGCTTTGTTGGCACCATGTTGTTCCTGAAATGAATCACAATGAGCTTCTTGGGTGGAGAACAAATACAGAAAATCTTTCTGTGCTATATTTAAGAAACGAAAACGATTATTATCGTAATGATGCGAGAATAGAGATTAATCAGTCCATCGTTAAAAAATATACTAATACTGTGTTAGAGGTTTGGAGTAAGGGCGATTCTATAATAGAAAACTCTGTTTACTTAATTAATCTCGGTGATTGGATCTCATGGTATTTGTCTGTTCTTAATAATGTTGATGCAATTGAAATTGATGTTATTAATTTTTTGAAAGAAAAACTTTCAAAAATCTAAAAAATGAAGACGGCTCATTTTCATGATATTGGACTAATTGAATATAGAAAAGCCTGGGATTTTCAGGAAAATCTATTTAATAAAATTCTAGATATTAAATCGAAAAACAGGAATGAGGACAAAAACCTTAAAACAGAAAACCATCTTATTTTTTGCGAACATCCTCATGTCTATACTTTAGGAAACAGCGGAAACCAAGACAATCTTTTAGTTAACGAGGCTTATTTAAAGGCAAGAGGAGCTTCTTTTTACAAAACAAACAGAGGAGGCGACATTACATATCATGGTCCTGGGCAAATTGTTGGGTACCCAATATTTGATCTTGACACTTTTTTTAATGATATAGGAAAATATCTGAGGTTTTTAGAAGAAAGTGTTATTCTAACTCTTAAAGAATATGGGATTCAAGGCGAGCGCTCTTCAGGAGAAACCGGTGTTTGGATAGATGTTGGAAAACCTACAGCTAGAAAAATATGTGCTTTAGGCATAAAAACAAGTAGGTGGGTAAGTATGCATGGTTTTGCTCTTAATATAAACACTGATTTATCTTATTTTGATAGCATTATTCCTTGTGGAATAAGCAATAAACAGGTAACCTCGTTAAAGCAAGAAGTAGGAGAAAATGTGGATATTAAAAAAGTCAAAGCTTGTCTTAAGAAACACATAAGCGCTGTTTTTAGACTTTCCCTTGTCTAATTACAAAAGTTTATAAAACCAGCGGTAGTTCTAAATAAAAATATTTATTTTTATACTCCCTTATAAAGAGCAATTTTATAATGAACAAAACTCTATTAGAATTTAAAAACTTAGTAACCGAATTTCATACGGAAGGAACTACTGTAAAGGCTGTTAATGATATTAGTTTTTCCCTAAATAAAGGAGAAACGGTCGGAATTGTCGGGGAATCTGGTTCAGGAAAATCAGTAACTTCTTTATCTGCAATGAGATTAATTCCTAGTCCTCCTGGGATTATAAGTGGAGGAGAAATTATTTTTCATAAAACCAATGGAGAAAAAGTAGATTTACTACAGGTCTCAGAAGAAGAAATGAGATCTTATCGGGGAAACGATATTGCGATGATTTTTCAGGAGCCTATGACTTCTCTAAACCCTGTTTTTACCTGCGGAGATCAAGTCCTAGAAGCTATAATGCTACATCAAAAATTAAATGCTCATGAGGCCAAAAGCCTTACTATCGAACTTTTTAAAAAAGTTCAGCTCCCTGATCCGGAAAGAATTTTTAGCACATATCCCCATCAAATTTCTGGTGGCCAAAAACAGCGTGTTATGATTGCTATGGCTATGAGCTGTGAGCCTTCTGTTTTAATTGCAGACGAACCAACAACAGCGTTAGATGTTACTGTACAAAAAACTATCTTGTTGCTTATGCAAGAGCTTCAAAGAGAACAGGATATGGGTATTCTATTTATAACACATGACCTTGGTGTAATTGCTGAATTAGCTGACAAAGTTGTTGTTATGTACAAAGGAAAAATAGTAGAACAAGGAAATGTATGGGAAATCTTTACCAACCCTCAGCACCCTTATACAAAAGGTCTTTTGGCCTGCAGGCCTCCACTAGAAAAAAGATATTCATTCCTTCCAACGGTTAGTGACTTTATGAAAATAGGGCCTGACGGAAATATTGTTGATAATAATATTAACGTTGAAGATTTTACAAAAAACCTTGTGGTTTCAGAAACGGAAAGAAAAGAAAAACAAAAAATCTTATTTTCTAAAAACCCGGTGTTAAAACTAAAAAATCTTAAAACCTATTTTCCAATAAGAAATGGTTTTTTTGGAGGAGTATCTAATTATGTGAAGGCAGTAAACAATGTTACTTTTGATGTTTATCCTGGAGAAACCCTTGGTCTTGTTGGAGAGTCTGGATGTGGAAAAACTACTATCGGAAGAACTATTCTTAGGCTTGAAGAGCCTACTGAAGGATCTATGTTGTATAACGGTCAAGATATTGCTCAAATGAATACTGATGAGTTGCGAAGCTTTAGAAAAGAAGTTCAAATTATTTTTCAGGACCCCTATTCTTCTTTAAACCCTAGAATGACAATAGGTAATGCAATTATGGAGCCTATGCAGGTTCATAGTATCTTGGGTTCGGACGAAGAAAGAAAAGAACGAGTTAAAGATTTGCTAAAAAAAGTAAGTCTTGACCCCGCCCATTTTTACAGATATCCGCATGAATTTTCAGGAGGACAAAGACAGCGTATAGGAATAGCTCGCGCCCTTGCTGTAAATCCTAAGTTTATTATTTGTGATGAATCTGTCTCTGCTTTAGATGTTTCTGTCCAAGCTCAAGTATTAAATCTTTTAAATGACCTTAAAGATGAGTTTGGATTAACTTATATTTTTATTTCTCATGATCTTTCTGTTGTAAAATATATGAGTGACCGAATGGTTGTTATGCAAGAAGGAATAGTAGAGGAAATGGGTGATGCCGATCAAATCTATAGTTCGCCAAAAACAGACTACACAAAACGATTAATTGATGCGATTCCTGAGGGAAAACTAGAAGACATTAAGGCTCATCTAGAAAAAAAGGGGGTTACTGTTTCCTAGGCTTCTAAATATTCATTTCAGGAACATCTCCTTCAATAATTAAATTTGCATCCGTTGCCAAAACAATGTCTTTTATTGATATGCCTGGCGCGCGCTCAATTAGTTTAAATCCTTTTTTTGTGATTTTTATAACAGCCAAATCTGTAACTATCTTTCTTACACAAGCAATTCCTGTTATTGGAAGCGTGCATTTTTTTAGTAGCTTGCTTTTTCCTTTTCTATTCGTATGGGCCATTGCAACAATAATATTCTCTGAAGAAGCAACAAGATCCATTGCTCCTCCCATTCCTTTTACCATTTTCCCTGGTATTTTCCAATTTGCAATATCTCCCTTCTCAGAAACCTCCATTGCGCCTAAGACACTGAGCTGAATATGGTTTCCTCTAATCATCGAAAACGATATTGCAGAATCAAACAAAACAGCCCCAGGAAGCGTAGTTATTGTTTGTTTTCCTGCATTTATCATGTCTGGGTCTTCTTCTCCTTCAACAGGAAAGGGGCCCATTCCTAAAACTCCATTTTCTGATTGAAATTCAATATTAATGTTTTTTGGGATAAAGTTAGCCACCAATGTTGGAATGCCAATTCCTAAATTAACATATGTATTGTTTTTTAGCTCCTGTGCTATTCTTTTTGCTATTCCGTTTTTATCAAGCGCCATTATTCTTTTCTTGTTGTTTTGTTCTCAATCCTTTTTTCAAACCTTGCTCCTTCAATAATTCTTTGCACAAAAATTCCAGGGGTATGAATTTGATTAGGATCAAGCTCTCCGGCAGGAACAAGTTCTTCAACTTCTGCAACAGTTATTCTTCCCGCCATAGCCATTAATGGATTAAAATTTCTTGCTGTTCCTTTATAAATTAAATTTCCAGCAGTATCTCCCCTCCATGCCTTAACAAAAGCATAGTCAGCAACTAATCCTTTTTCTAAAATATGAGGCTTTCCATTAAACAAACGCGTCTCTTTTTTTTGTTGAACCTCTGTTCCGTATCCCGCTGGAGTAAAAAACGCTGGGATCCCCGCTCCTCCGGCCCTACATCTTTCTGCTAAAGTTCCCTGAGGGATTAGTTCCACTTCTAGTTCTTTTGAAAGCATCTGTCTCTCAAACTCCGCGTTCTCCCCAACATATGAGGAAATCATTTTTTTGATTTGTTTTTTTTCCAATAACAGCCCTAGGCCAAACCCGTCTATTCCTGCATTGTTTGAAATACATGTTAACTTATTGATTGTGCTTTTTGAAAGCGCAGATATTGCATTTTCAGGAATTCCACTTAATCCAAAACCACCAAACATCAGTGTCATCCCGCTATCAACACCGCTAATAGCTTCTTCTATATTTTTTATTTCTTTATTTATCATATTAAAATTCTTCTTCAACAAACCCTATGGACTCATCACAATCTAACTTAACATCTATTGCTCTTGATATATTAAATGACTCTGGGCGTATGTTTGAGTTTATAGTGTCCTTATAAACCCTTTGCATGTATTCTGCAAAAATTGGCAAGGCCATATTAGCCCCTTGACCATACTGTATGTCTCTAAAGTGTACGCTTCTATCTTCACAGCCTGTCCAGACTCCAGTAACTAAATTTGGGGTAATTCCCATAAACCATCCGTCTGATTGATTTTGTGTTGTTCCTGTTTTTCCTCCTATTTCATTCTTGAATCCATATCTAAACCTTAGCCTAACCCCTGTTCCTGATTTCTTTTTTGCCGTTGGACTATAAACACCATCAACCACCCCCTGCAATAACCTTACCATTACATCTGCCGTTTCTTCGCTCATGGCTTCATTTGATTTAGGAATAAACCTTTCTAAAACCACTCCATTTTTATCCTCAATCTTTGTTACAAAAATAGGCTCTACCCAAACCCCTTTGTTTGAAAACGTTGAATATGCTCCTACCATTTCATACACGGAGAGATCAAATGTTCCTAAACACAAAGAAGGGACCGCAAGTATTTTGCTTTTAATTCCTATTTTTTTTGCCAAATCCACGACCGCATGCGGACCAAACTGTTTCATAATATATGCCGTAACCGTATTTATAGAGTTTGCTAAGCCATACTTTAATGTTAGTGTTAATCCTTCTAGCTCTTCTCCTCCAGAGTTTTTTGGAGACCAATCTTTTTCCAAATGCCATTTATATTTATCAAAAACAACCGGAACATTTGGAACCTGATAACACGGGCTGTAGCCTTCTTGTATTGCCAATGAGTATAAAAAGGGTTTAAACGTTGAGCCTACCTGTCTTTTACCTGACGTCACGTGATCATACTGAAAGTTTTCATAATTTATTCCGCCAACATACGCCTTAACAAAGCCTGTTGACGGCTCCATACTCATTAATCCAGAATGAAGAAAATACTTGCTATACAGCAATGAGTCTCTTGGAGACAAAACCGTGTCTATCCTTCCGTTCCAAGAAAAAAGACTCATCTCTACTTTTGTGTTAAAAATATTTTTTATCTCTCCTTTTGTCTTTCCCTGTCCTTTTAATCTTTTATGCCTTACGGATCTTCTCATTGCCTGATCTATTATTTCCTCTATTTGTTCAGGCTCAAAATCTTTTGGAAATGGCGCGTTTGTGTACCCCTCCCAATGCCTATAAAAGTCTTTTTGTAGTTCTGAAAGATGAATAGAAACAGCCTCTTCGGCAAATTTCTGAAGTCTTGAATCTATTGTGGTGTGTATTTTTAAGCCATCGGTATACAAATTGTACCTGCTTCCATCAGACTTTATTTTTGTTGAGCACCACTCCTTCATTTCTCCTCTTAAATACTCTCTAAAATATGGGGCGAGTCCTGAGTTATGGCTTGCTTTTTTAAAGTCTAGAATGATTGGGAGCTGAACCAATGAATCATAGAGGGTGTCTGATACAAACTCATATTTATTCATCTGATATAACACCGTGTTTCTTCTTTTTTGGGTTAATTCAAGCCTTCTGTTTGGGTTATAAAGTGATGAGTTTTTTAACATTCCAACTAACATTGCGGACTCTTGAATATTTAAGTTTTTTGGAAGCTTATTAAAATAAACTCTAGATGCTGATTCTATTCCCACAGCATTGTTTACCCAATCATACCTGTTTAAGTATATTAATAATATTTCGTCCTTTGTATATCTTCTTTCAAGTTTCGCTGTGATAACCCATTCTTTTAGTTTTTGTTTTACCCTATCAAGACCGGAAGCGGGCTGTTTTGTAAATAACATTTTGGCAACTTGTTGAGTGATTGTGCTTGCTCCTCCTAATTGAGATCTTCCAGAGAGAACCCCATAAACAGCTCTAAAAAGCGCCCTAACATCAATGCCTGAATGTTCTCTATAACGAACATCTTCTGTAGACAAAAGTGCATTTATAAAGTCCTGCGGGATATCTTCCCTTAGCGCAGAGGTTCTGTTTTCAAAAAAATACTTTCCTATAACAACGCTGTCTACAGAGATTATCTCTGTAGCTAAATTGCTCTTTGGATTCTCTAGCTGATCAAATGTTGGTAGGGGGCCAAAAAACTCAAACGAAGCAAGACCAACCAATAAAAAAACAACAAAAAATGGACTAAGAATTACAGTCCAAATAAAAATTATTTGTTTTTTATTTATCATTTTTATTTACTCCAATGCCAATAGCGATTATTCCTTTAAGCTCATTAATGCTTTTTCTATCTCCATATCTCATCGCCTGCTCAAAAAACAACTTGTTTTGTTTTTCTGCGCTAAAAAGAACCTGGTCCCTAAATAAAATTTCTTGCTCTTTTATATCTCCAAATCCTCTTCCAATCCACCTGCCCGATTTTTCAGAAAGCATTACCTCAATCGTATCTATTTTATCTTGAAAGTCTACAAATAAAAACAAATTCTGATACTCGTAGTCTGTATTATGCCTTACTTTTAAAACCATATTATATGAGCTATTTGTGTCTACCTTACTAAGGCTTATCGCAACAATACTGTCTGTGTTCCATTTTTCTTCATGAAAAACATGATATTTTTCTTGGCCCTGCTTATTTGCACAAGACATAAAAATAAAAAACCCAATAATTACCGTTGCTCCTTTCATATATAATTTATCCCGTTGTCTTTTTAGGCAAATTTATGTTTTAGTTTTAACAGCCTTGAAAGCTCTAATACCATATAAAAGAATATAATTTTTGAATTTGCATTTCTTTTAATGTTTTTAATTGTTGTTTCAAAAATTTCTATTATAGAGATGCTGTTTTCTTCATGTATATATGTAGAAAACTTCTCTACAAAATTTTGTTCCCTTACTGACATGTTATTTATTTTTCTTTCAGAATAATTGTAAACCAAACACTCTCTAAGTATGGTCAACGAGTAGTTAAGTAATTGTATTTGTTTTTGCCTTGTTTTAGAGGCGTTTTCCTCGCTCCATTTAGCCATTTCTGCAAAATTTCTTTTAAAGCATGTTCTCATTAGTGCTATAAACACATCGGTGTGCGTGTCTTCTTCTTGTCCTCTATAATTAAGAACTCTTCCTAAGTCTCCACTTACTTCTTTACAGTAATTTAAAAAATCTTTTGTTTTTTCTTTCTTACATCCGTTTATTGTTTCCTGTACTGTATATTTTGGAACCCTCCTATTTTGCAGTCTTGACAAAACCGTCGGCAAAAGTAATGTAGCTTCTTCTGAAACTAGCAGTAAAATAGTGTTCTTAGGGGGTTCTTCCAGTAATTTCAAAAACTTGTTAGCAGATTTAAGATTCATTTTCTCAGGCATCCAAAAAATAACAACCCTATATTTTGCTTCATAAATCTTTAATGTCAGTTTTCTATTTATTTCTTTTATCTGATGAGAATAAATTACTCCCTCCTTTTTTTTATTTCCTTGTTTTTCAAAAAACTCCTCTTTATACACAGACATCCAGCTCTCTAAAGAAAGATATGGGTTTTTTATGATCTCCTTCCTCCATGCCCCCAAACAATCATCGCCTAGCGGATTGTCTGTAGGTGTTTTTTTAATTACCGGAAAAACTATATGTAAATCTGGATGAGCTAGCTTAGAAAACTTTAAGCACGACGGGCAAGAAGAGCATGAATCACAATCTTCAAAAGAAGTACAGTTTATAGCTCTTGCATATGACAGGGCGAGGGCCAGTTTTCCCGAGCCTCTAGGTCCGTGAAAAAGCTGTGCATGAGCAATTCTATTTTGCAAAAAACTACCGATTAGTTCTTTTTTTATTTCATCTAACCCCAAAACATCTTTAAAGCGCATAATCTTGCTGTTTAACGTCAAAGTTAACTAAAATGACCCAATATTATCCTTTTATTTTATTTTTGCAGTAATGAGAGGGATCGCAAATGTTAATTTCAAAAACAAACGAGTTATAATTAGAGTAGACTTTAATGTCCCTCTTGATGATTCTTTAAAAATTACGGATGTTAGCCGGTTAAAGGCCGCTCTCCCTACAATAAATTTTGTGCTAGAAAAAGGTGGTGCAATTATTTTAATATCACATCTTGGCAGACCCTCAAAAAGGGATGCTTCTCTTTCTCTTGCGCCCGTTGCAAAAAAACTTTCTCAACTAATAAAAATCCCTGTCCAGTTTTTTAATGATTGTATTGGTTTAGAAACGCTAAACAAAACAAAAGCTTTACGGTCAGGAGAAATTGCCCTCCTTGAAAACCTTCGTTTTTATCAGGAAGAAACTCTGGGAGACACTAACTTTGCCCGGCAATTGGCTGGTCTGGCAGACATATACATAAATGATGCTTTTGGCTCATCGCACAGGGCGCATGCATCAACCTTTACAATAACTCGTTTTTTTAAAAATCAAAAATACGGCGGTTTTTTATTAGAAAATGAGGTCTCTTCCTTGCGTTCCATACTCCGGTCTCCCGCCTCTCCTTTTGTTGCGGTAATTGGTGGGGCGAAAGTAAGCAGCAAAATTGATGTTCTGCTTTCTCTTATTCAATGTGTTGATAAAATTATTATTGGCGGAGGAATGGCATATACATTTATAAAGGCTCAAGGAGGAGGTGTTGGAAAATCACTAATTGAAAAAGAAAAGCTCTCTGCGGCAAAAAAAATCATCGCTGAAGCACAAGAAAAAAACGTTTCTCTTGTCTTGCCAGTAGACTCTGTTAATTCATTAGAATTTAAAGACGCTTCTCCATCA
>JAAZYM010000053.1 GCA_014239655.1 Flavobacteriales bacterium
AAAGAATATGTCTATTTTTTAATTTAAAAGATCGGGTCTTAGATTTTTCGTTCTTTTAATTGCTTGCTCTTCTCTCCATTTGTTAATTTTCTTAGGATCTCCAGATAAAAGTATTTCAGGGACTTGCCACCCATTAAAATCCGATGGCCTTGTATATGTTGGAGGAGCAAGAAGATTATCTTGAAAAGAATCACTTAATGCTGATGTTTCATCAGAAATAACCCCTGGGATTAACCTTATGATTGCATCAGATAGCACACAAGCTGCTAATTCTCCTCCTGTAATAACATAATCACCTATTGATATTTCCTTTGTTATTATGTGTTCTCTAATCCTGTGATCGATGCCTTTATAGTGGCCACATAAAAAAATTAGATTTTTATTTAATGAGAGTTGATTAGAAAGAGTTTGTGTCAGTTTTTCTCCATCAGGGGTTAGATAGATGATTTCGTCATATTTTCTTTCTTTCTTAAGTTGTTTAATGCAGTCATAAATAGGTTGAATATTCATCACCATGCCTGACCCTCCTCCAAATTGATAATCATCTACGCTTTTCTGTTTGTTTAATGAGTAGTCTCTAAGGTTATGGATTTTGATGTTTGTTATTTTTTTTTCTTGCGCTCTCTTAATTATTGAGAAGTTAAAAATGTGTTCGAAAAAATCAGGAAAAATTGTTATGATGTCTATTCTCATTTTACAAAATTACAAAATCAAAAAAGATAGATAAAACATCATGATTTTAACAAAAATATACACATGACATAATGTCAATTATAATTCTTAAATATCTGTTAATCAGTATTTTATAAAGATTACATAAACTTTATATTTATGTTTTAATAAGTAGTTTTTTTGTGTATTATTTTTTTAATGTTTAGATGATTTAGTATCAAAAGATGTTATTAAATAATTAAATTTGCATATATGAGTAACGAAATAAAGATTCTAAATAGAAAGCAGATTTTTCAAAATGTATTAAGATTATCTTGGGAGATTTATGAGAATAATCTTGATCAAAAAGAGTTGCTTATAGTTGGTGTAGGCGAAAAGGGTTTTTTACTTGCTAAGGAGGTGTCTAAGAATTTATCTAAAATATCTTCCATATCTCCATTATTAAGACGATTAGATATTAACTCGAAAATATCTAGTAATAAGTTAACTCTATTGTCAGAAAAGGATTATAAGAATAAAGTAATTATTTTAGTTGATGATGTAATTCATTCTGGAAAGACTCTGATGTATGCCTGTAAGACTTTTCTTAATACATCTGTTAAGAAGATGTCAGTTGTAGTTTTAATAGATAGAAATCATAATTCATATCCTATTAAAGCTGATTATGTTGGTCTTTCTTTATCAACAACTCTCAAGGAGTATATAAAAGTTGTTTTATCTGGTAAGAATCAAGGAGTTTATTTGTCGTAATAACTTATTAGTGTCTAAATCTTTGCATATAATAGTATGCTTGCTCTTTTTATAATGTTTCTCTCTTTTAGTTAATAGATTATTAATATATTCTTGTAGTTCTTTATGATTAAAATCTTTAATTAGAGGTCTATTTTTCTTGTCTGCTAATAGTCTATTATAAAGTAATTTTTTATCGCATTTAAGATATATTGTACATCCATATTTATTTAAGAGATCTATATTATTGTTAAAACAGGGAAGCCCTCCTCCGGTAGCTATGATTATGTTTTCTAGATTAATAATTTTATTGACAATTTCTTGTTCTTCTTGGCGAAAGAATGCTTCTCCTTTTTTATTAAATATATCATTTATTGATAGACAGTTTCTTTCCTCAATTTCTTTGTCTGTATCAAGAAAACTTAGGCTTAAATCTTCAGATATATTTTTTCCTATGGTAGATTTTCCACTTCCCATAAACCCTATTAGATATATATTCAACATTTTAATTTTATCAAAAAAAGAGATTCAAATATAAATTAATATTCTATTAAAAATCTATTTTATTTATTGGATAAATAATTGAATAAAAAGATCATATTTGGTGAAGAAAAATAATATATTTGCAGCCAATTTATTTGACCTGGTAGCTCAGTTGGTAGAGCATCTCCCTTTTAAGGAGAGGGTCCTGGGTTCGAGCCCCAGCCAGGTCACTTATATTATTAGAAATCCCGCTACAAAGCGGGATTCTTTTTTATTTTTGCTTTATCGCCCAGGTGCTGAAATTGGTAGACAGGCATGATTGAGGGTCATGTGTTCTAAGAACGTGCGGGTTCGACTCCCGCTCTGGGCACTTTTTGGTGTTTTATCCTCCAACTCTTTTAAAATTATATCCTTCCTTTCTAAGGATATCCATTATTTTATCTCTTACATCCCCCTGTATTATTATTTCTCCTTTCTTAGCGCTACCACCAACACCACATTTTGTTTTTAACATTTTGCTTAATGATTTTAAGTCATCATTATTACCAATAAACCCTTTTATAATTACGGCTGTTTTTCCAGCTCTATGTTTGTCAATCCATACTTCAAGATTTTGTTTTTCTTTTGATAGTGTTTCTTCTAATTCATCATCATATTTGAAGTCTGGATTTGTAGAGTAAAAGTTTAGTTTTTTTTTAGATTTCATTTGGCATTAGAATTTTTAATTTTTTACTAGAAATTTTGACATGTATTGGATTATTAAAGTGTTTTATTTCTCCATCTAGATGTGCAAATGGTTGTTTAGTATATATTCTCATTTCCTTAGATTTAATGACTCTGACATTTTTGTTTAAATGAGTTCTTCCTCTAAGAACATCTAATGCAAATAATGGAATTTTCCAATTAGGAAATTTTCTAATAATAATAAAATCAATTAGACCATCATCTACCTTTGCATTTGGTGCTATTTCTGCATTATTTCCATATTGAGTTGCATTTGCAAAGACAATAGCGAAGGCATGGAGAGTTTCACGGGTGTTACTATATTCAATTGTATATTCTTGTGCTTGATATGATAATTCTTGAAGTGTTAATTTTATATATGAAAAGAACCCCCTTTTTTTAGTAGATGCAAATAAGCTTGCAATATGAGCATCAAATCCAATTCCAGATACATTCACAAATGGTATATTGTTTGCTTCACAGCTATCAATATATTTGATTGTATTATTATTTAACTCTTGTAATGCATCATTGATCTTTCTTTTCACTTTAAAATGATATGCAAAACCATTTCCAGATCCACATGGGATTACAGCCAATGCTGTCTCTGAGCCAATTAAAGCTGTTGCGCATTCACTCACTGTCCCATCACCTCCAACAGCTATAACTAGATCATAATTATTATGAATTGCATCTTGAGTTATTTTAGTTGCATGATTTGGACTATCTGTAAAGATAATGTCATAACTAAACTTCTCTTTATCTATAAGTCTTTCAATATTTCTAGATATATCTTTTTGCTTTCCCGTTCCTGCAATAGGATTAACAATAAATTTAGTTTTTAGTTGTTCTTTAGCAGTCACATTTTGGGCCTTTACATTCATCGTCTTTTTTTATGTATTTTTTAAAGATGAATAAAATAGCATAAGCTATTATTAAGAGAACAATTATTTCTTGCCAATACATTTATTTTTTATTACAAAGTAAAGAATTATTCAATACTTTTGAGATAAATTAATTATAGATGAGATTTAATAGAAAGAAACTTGATGATGAAACATTAATTCTACTTTATAAGAATATCCTTAGGCCTAGGATGATTGAAGAAAAGATGCTCATCTTATTAAGACAAGGTAAAATTTCGAAATGGTTTTCTGGTATCGGTCAAGAGGCAATATCTGTTGGTTCAGTATTAGCATTAGATCACGATGAATATATCCTTCCTATGCATAGAAATCTTGGTGTCTTTACTTCAAAAAATGTTCCTCTAGATCGATTGTTTTCTCAATTTCAGGGTAAACAGAAAGGTTTTACTAAGGGAAGAGACAGATCATTTCATTTTGGATCAAAAGAGCATCATATTATAGGTATGATATCTCATCTTGGACCACAATTAGGTGTTGCAGATGGAATAGCTCTTGCTAATAAATTAAAAAAGAATGATAAGATAACGATTGTTTTTACTGGAGACGGAGGGGCAAGTGAGGGTGATTTTCATGAGGCGTTAAATATAGCATCTGTATGGAATCTTCCAGTTATATTTATTATTGAAAATAATGGTTACGGTTTATCAACGCCAAACGTAGAACAATATAATTGCAAGAGTTTTGCAGATAAAGGAATTGGTTATGGTATAGATGCATATACAATTGATGGAAATAATGTTTTAGAAGTTTATAATGCTGTTAAAGAGATTAAAAAACAGATGATCAATGATTCTAAGCCAATTATATTAGAATGTATGACTTTTAGAATGCGAGGTCATGAAGAAGCTTCTGGCACAAAATATGTTCCTGAAAAACTCATGAAAAAATGGGCTCTAATGGATCCTATTTCAAATTATGAGTCTTTTTTGATTGATACTAATATTTTGAGTATTGAAGAAATAAATCAAATAAAAGTAGAGATTAAGGATGAGATTAATAAATCATGGTTAGAAGCTGAAAAAGAAGTAGATACAGAATCTGTTGAAGGATTAGAGACAAATGATGTGTATCAATCTTTTAATTATGATTCTATAAAGCCAAAAGATAAGAGTTCAGATAAAAGATTAATTGATGCTATTTCTGATGGTTTAAGAGAAAGCTTAGGAAATCATGATAATTTAGTATTAATGGGTCAAGATATTGCTGAATATGGTGGTGTTTTTAAGATAACAGATGGTTTTGTAGATAAATTTGGTAAAGCAAGAATAAGAAACACTCCAATTTGCGAATCTGGCATTGTAAGTGCTGCTTATGGCTTGTCAATTAATGGATTTAAATCAGTTGTAGAAATGCAATTTGCTGATTTTGTAAGTTCCGGTTTTAATCCTATTGTAAATCTTCTAGCAAAGTCTTTTTATCGTTGGCAAGAAAATGCGGACGTTGTTATTAGAATGCCAACTGGAGCTGGTGTTGGTGCAGGTCCTTTTCATTCACAATCAAATGAAGCATGGTTTACGCATACACCTGGACTGAAGGTTGTATACCCTGCTTTTCCTAAAGACGCGAAAGGGCTGCTTAATTCATCAATTAATGATCCTAATCCTGTAATGTTTTTTGAACACAAAGCTTTATATAGGAGTATTACTGAACAAGTTCCTGATGGATACTATACATATGAAATTGGTAAGGCAAATATTATTAGTGATGGTTCAGATATTACTATTGTAACTTATGGTATGGGTGTTCATTGGTCATTAGAAATAGTTAATAGTATTGAAGATTGTTCTTGCGAGATTATTGATCTTAGAACCTTGGTTCCTTTAGATAAAGAAACAATATTTAATTCTGTTAAAAAAACAGGTAAGGCCCTTGTTCTTCACGAAGATTGTATGACAGGAGGTTTTGGAGCTGATATTTCATCATTAATTTCTGAAAACTGTTTTCGATATCTTGATGCTCCTGTTATTAGATGTTCAAGTTTAGATACTCCTGTTCCTTTTTCAAGCAAATTAGAAAAAGATTTTTTAGCAAAATCTAGATTAAAGAAAAAGATAATACAATTAAAATCATATTAAAATATTAGTTTTACATTAGTAACAATAAGAATTTATTATGGATATTAAAATTTTTTTTAGTGATGTTGATGGGGTTTTAACAGATGGTGGAATGTATTATACAGAAAATGGAGATGAATTTAAGAAATTCTGCGCTCATGATGGAATGGGGATGAAATTATTGCAAAGAAAAGGTTTTCAGGTAGGTATTATTACTTCAGAAGATAGACAAATCAATAGAAATCGCGCAAAAAAATTATCTTTAGATTATGATTTTCATGGTGTTGATGATAAATTAGAATTTATTAAGGATTTCTGTAGACAGAAAGATGTTTCATTATCTGAGATTGCATATATTGGAGATGACGTTAATTGTTTTGAGTTATTATCTAACGTAGGTGTTAGTGCTTGTCCTAATAATGCTGTCGCTAAGATTAAGTCTATTCCTAATATTATTCAATTAAAAAAATCAGGTGGAGATGGTGCTTTTAGAGATTTTGCTGAATTATTTTTATAATATATTTTGAAGGTACTGATAGTTGATAATTACGATTCATTCACATTTAATCTTTATCATTACGTAAAACAATTCAATTCTGATGTTGATGTTTTGAAGAATGATAGAGTTAAATTAGATGATATTAAGTTGTATGATAAGATTATTCTTTCTCCAGGACCTGGTTTACCAAGTGAACACGAGAATATTTTTAAGATTATTAAGAAATCTATAGGAAAGCCATTATTGGGAGTCTGTTTAGGTCATCAAGCAATTGCTGAATTTTTTGGGGCTAAGCTTGTAAATTTATCAAGTGTAAATCACGGAGTTTCATCATTAATATCAATAATCAGTGATGATTATATTTTTAATAATCTTAATAAAAAGATTAATGTTGGTTTATATCATTCATGGGTCATTGATAAAAATAATTTCCCTGTATGTCTAAAGATAACGTCAGTAAATTCAGATGGATTTATTTTTTCATATAAGCATGTAGATTTGGATATTAGAGGAGTTCAGTTTCATCCAGAATCAATTTTAACTGAACATGGTTTAAAGATGATTGAAAATTGGATAAAAAATTAATTAAAATCTGTATTTATCCAGTCTTTTTTTCTTTCAAGTTTTAAATCTTGTAGAACAGAAGCTTTTACTCTTATTGTAAATGTATAGCTTTTGTGATATCCAATAGGAATAAGGTTAAGCGTCATTTCCCAACAATGAAGGTCTCTATAGATATTTATTGAGGAATATGTAAGTTTCCTAGTGTCAAAATCATAACCTGATTGAAAACTAAATTTCCATTTGTCATTAATTTTTAGATTTCCTGAAAAATTTAGTGATTGTATGGTGTCTGAATATAGTGATGACCTGTATCCTTTATTATAGAAAATAGAATAATTCATATTCAGATTCCAATGATTTTTTGATGTTTTTTTGTTTTCTATATCTTTTAAAAATGATTTGTTTGAAAGAGCTAGTCCTATTGTTGCGTTTGCATTAGTAAATCTTGCTAATCGTCCATTTGTAAGTATCTCAAATTCATTTAAGTTATTTGTTTGGCTCTCATTAGTAATATATGGGTCAAACCTGCTAGAGAAATTTAAGTCAATTATATCCAAAAATAGCGTTCTGGCATTTATGTTAATATCATTAAATTTTAGTGAGTCAGCAAATAAGTTATAAGATGATCCAATATTTAGATTCTCAAGAATCTTTATTTTTTTCACTTTATTAACTGTATCATTTTTAGTGTTTACTTTTGCTTCTAAGATATTAGAGATATTAAAGATAATATTCCCTTGTTTTCCTTTAGACGGGGAGCCAAAAACTCCATTCTGCATAATAGAGTATTCTTGAGAATCACCATTAATTGTTGACTGAACATTTTGATAATAGCCATATTTTTGATTAGAAAAGTCAGGTTTGTAAGAAAAGCTTAAATTAGGATTAATTACATGGCGAATTGCTTTTATCTTTCCTTTTTTGAATGCTAACATACCATATATTTTTGTATTAATACTTGATGAGATATTGTATTCTCCAGCTCTAGTAAATTTATTTATGGTATCAGTTGTGATCAGAGAGTCTTCAAAACTCCAATTCTTTTTAATTTGATTGCTATACCATCTTTCTGTGAAATTTATTCTAGGACTGAAAGTGAAATGCTTTAAAATTTTCATGGAAGTGCTTATTGGAATAGTATGTCTTATTCCGTTTCTAAAGCTTCTTAAAGATTTATTTGAAAACAAAAGAGAGTCTGCAATTGATATATCATTTTTTATATTACTAGAGTAGCTTACACCAATTTTATGATACCAATATTTTTTTCCTTTTTTACCTAGTGTTTTAAATGGAAAGATTCTATTCATGTTAAAAGAAATATCAGGAAGAGATAGGTTGACTATTTTAGTTTGAGTATTTTGATTATGACGAAGATTAGCAGAAAGAGTAAAGGGAGTTCCATTCCATCTTTTAGATAGGTTTATGCTTGACTGAAATGTGTTGCTTAGGTATTCATTTGAATTAAATGAGTTATTTCTATGATATGTGCTGCTCCCTGCATTTACATTTGCTGAAAATTGAATAGAGGGATGTGCTTTAGGATCTTGATTGTGATTCCATCTAATGAAGAAGTCTTTTTTTATACTGTAATCAGAGAATCCTTTTTCGCTATTTATCATATTTCCGTAACTTAAATTAAGATTACCAGAAAATGTATATCTTTTTTTATATCTCATTAAAGATTTTAAACCCCAACTGCCTTTAGAATAAAGATCTCCTTTAATTGAAAGATCCATCATATCTGATAATGTAAAATAATAACCCCCTTCTTTTAAGAAGAAGCCGAGATTAACCGATTCTCCATATGAAGGGATGATTAAGCCTGAGCTTTTTTCTTGGTTATTTGGAAAATATCCGAAAGGAAGAAAAAGAGGTGTTGGAAAATTAAATAATCTTAGATGTGCAGGTCCAGTTATTATTTTTTCTCCTGGGATAACTTTTATTTTATTTGCCCTAATAGAGAAATGAGGTTTTTCAGCATCACATGTTGTATAATCACCTTTTTTTAGGTAGAAAACATCTTCTTCTGTTTTCTTTACTTTTTCACCCAAGATATATCCTTCTCCTTCTTTGGTGTTAATTTTCTTTATAATTCCTTTTTTGGTTTTAAAATTATATCTTATGTCATTTGCTTGGAATGAATCGTTGTTTTCTTGGAAAAATGGTTTTTCAACATAATTTCCAAGTGAATCAGTTGTTGGTTTTGCTGTAATTATATTTGTCTTCCAATCAATTTCTATATATCCAGCATTAATTTTAATTTTTCCATATTCAATCTCAGCATTACCATATAGATGAATTTTTTCATTTATTATGTCAATATTTATAGAGTCTTTAGCATTTTTAATGATTTTATCCTTAAAGGTGTTTTTTGATGACTTGCTCTTACTTTGGATAGAATCAGTTGAAATTTCTTGACCCCAGAGATTGTAATTGGCACTTATTCCTGTTAATAAGAAAATTATTAGAAAAAATTTAGTGACTTTCAAATTAAATCTTAATGTTATATTTGTGTGTTTAAGGCTATAAAGCTTGTCAAAGCTAATTAATTTATACCATTTAGAAGTGAATAACGTAAAACAGCTATTTTTCTTACTATTTTTCATATTTATATCTAATAATTCTTTAAACGCTCAAGTAAATAATACAATAATAAAAACAATAGTAATTGATCCTGGCCATGGCGGAAAAGATTCAGGAACAATGGGTACTAAGAGATTTAAGATCTATGAAAAACATGTTGCTTTGGCTGTTTCTCTTAAACTAGGGGCTTATATTAAGAAGGCTTTCCCAGAGATTAATATTGTTTATACCAGGGAGAAAGATGTTTTTTTAGAATTAAATGAAAGAACCGAGTTTGCAAATAATGCTAATGCAGATCTTTTTATATCTATTCATTGTGATGGTTTTACCAATCCTAAACCTTTTGGAGCTAGTGTTTTTGTAATGGGAATGAGTAAGCTTAAAGCAAATATGGATGTAGCAATGAGAGAAAACTCAGCAATTTATCTTGAAGATAATTATCAACAAAAATATGAAGGTTTTGACCCTAAATCGCCAGAGAGTTATATAGTATTTAGTCTTATGCAGAATACTTATCTTAATCAAAGTTTAAAAATTGCGGAAGAAGTAGAGAAAGAGTTTTCAACTAGAGCTAATAGAAAGAGTAGAGGTGTTAAGCAAGCTCCTTTTTATGTTATAAGTAGAACAAATATGCCTAGTATTTTAATTGAATGTGGTTTTTTAACAAATCCAAAGGAAGAAGAATATTTGCATTCTGAGATTGGTCAAGATTATATAGCTTCAGCTATATTTAGAGCTGTTAGATCATATAAAGAAAGTATTGATGTTATTAAAGAAGATATTTCTAAAGAAGAGGTTTTTTCTAGTGATGAGATAAAAGCTGAAACAATAGAGCCTAAGAGAAAATCAGATGAAGTTATAATCGAATTATTATATAAGATCCAAATAGGTACATTTCTAAAATCGATGTTAAATAATCAGCAATTCATAGATTTAAAGGCAGAAGAGGTTATGATAAATGGAACTTACAAGTATTTTGTTAAGTCAGGGAATAATAAAGAACATGCAGATAAATTAAAAAATAAGCTTAGAGAATTAGGTTTTAATGGCGCATTTATTGTAGCATTTTTCGATGGAAAGCAGATTTCTACAAAAGAAGCGTTAAATTTGCAAAATAAATTAATTAATAATGAGTAGATTATCTAAAGAATTTAAAGCTGGATTTATCTTTCTGTTATCAATAGTCCTTCTAGTGTATGGGCTTAAATACCTTAAGGGTCTTAATGTGTTTCAAGCTGATAAACCATATTTTGCTGTTTATTCTGATGTAGATGGGCTTCAAGTTGGAAGTAGTGTAACTTTAAATGGATTTAAGGTTGGTGTGGTTAGTGATATGTATTTAATTGATAATAATAAAATTTTAGCAACTCTAAACATTAATAGATTTGATAGTATTCCTGTTAATTCTGTTTGTAAGATTATTAATCAAGATTTAATGGGAACTAAAGGAGTTTCATTAATTATGGGTAATTCACAATCTTTCACTCATGTTGGGGATACGCTTTTAAGTGGGATGGAGAATAGCCTTCAAGATGCAGTAAACGCACAAATTTTACCACTTAAAAATAAGGCTGAAGAATTAATAGGTTCTGTAGATTCATTATTAGTTATTGTTGCGGCTGTTCTTAATAAAAACACTAGAAATAATCTTTCTAATAGTATTAAAAGTTTGGACAAAACGTTTGAAATCCTTTCTAGAACGATGGTTAAAGTTGATAGTGTTGTATATAAAAATGACAAGAGAATCTCTAAGATTATTACTAATTTAGAAACAATAACAACTAATTTAAATGACAGTACTTTTGGTCTAAAAACTATATTAAATAATTTATCTTCTATTACAGATTCATTGTCGAATTCAAATATTATATCATTAGTAGAGAATGTAAATAAGATTTCATATAAAATTAATACTGGATCAGGTAGCCTTACTAAATTGATGAATGACGAGAACTTATATAATAATCTTGAAAAATCCACCTCACAATTAGCAGAGCTTATTGAAGATATTAAGAAAAATCCTAAAAGATATGTTACTTTTTCCATTCTTGGTGGAGGCAATAAATCATATCAAAAGGAAAAGAAATAGAGTATGGGAAAATCAAGTATTATTTTTTCTTGTATTTTATTTCTTGCATTAGGTTTTTTTTCTTATAATCTCTGGAAAATAATCAGAAACATTAGATTAGGAAAGTCAAAAAATCGATTTGATCAACCCTTAAAGCGTACCAAAATATTATTAAAAATAGCTTTTGGACAGACTAAGTTGTTCGCACGTCCTATATCAGGAATATTACATGCTCTTGTTTATTGGGGTTTTTTGGTTATTACTATTGGAACATTAGAAATGATGGTAGACGGTGTCTTTAATTTAGATAGATCTTTTGGTGTATTGGGTGGTTTTTATAATGTAGCTACTGCATCAGGAGATGTTATGGCAGTATTGGTTTTTGTTTCTTGTATTATGTTTATGTTTAGAAGGTTATTTCTAAAGATAAAGCGGTTTTCTGGTAAAGAGATGAAGAAATCATCTTCAATTGATGCAATTGTTGCTTTGGTGATTATTGTGTTTTTGATGGTTTCACTACTTACAATGAATATTGGTTACATAGGTATTCATCCCGATAGTTATTTTGGTTCTTTTCCTTTAAGTAATCTTTTGCTTCCTTATTTTGTAAATTGGGATTTACATTTACTTCATGATATTAGTTGGTGGGTTCATATTATACTAGTTTTAATTTTTCTTAATGAACTGCCTTATTCAAAACATTTCCATGTGGTTATGTCTATACCTAATGTGTATTTTTCAAATATTGAGAATTTAGGTAAAATGGAAAACATATCTTCTGTTACCAAAGAAGTTAAATTGATGATGGATCCTAATGCTGACCCATACGCAACACCACCTGTTGATACACCACCACCAGAATCATTTGGAGCAAAAGATGTGACAGATTTAAATTGGGTACAATTAATGAATGCTTATTCCTGTACTGAGTGTGGTAGATGTACCTCTGAATGTCCAGCTAATCAAACAGGGAAGCTGCTTTCTCCAAGAAAGATCATGATGGATACGCGCCAAAGGATTAAAGAGGTAGGCAAGAATATTGATAAACACGGCAAAGATTATACAGACAATAAAACTTTGTTAAATGATTATATCTCAACTGAGGAATTATGGGCTTGTACAACTTGTAATGCTTGTACACAAGCTTGTCCTTTAAACATTGATCCTCTTTCAATTATAGTGGATTTAAGAAGACATTTAGTAATGGAGGAATCAGCTGCCCCACAAGAGCTAAATATGATGTTTAATAATGTAGAAAATAATGGAGCGCCTTGGCAATTTTCAGCAGCTGACAGATTAAAATGGAAAGATGAATAAACCAAGAGGGGGTAATTATCATTGGGTAGATAATCATATTGTGAGGGTTACTCGCTTTGATGATAAATTTACCGATCTTATTGACAAGAAAACCACTATTCAAGTTTTTAAAGATTAATTAATGAGTGAACTACAAGTAAAAACAATGGCCGAATTTATGGCGGAAGGGAAGGAGGTAGATATTCTTTTTTGGGTAGGTAGTGCTGGAAGTTTTGATGATAGAGCAAAAAAGATTACTAAAGCATTTGTTCAGATAATGAATAAGGCAGGAGTTAGTTTTGGGGTATTAGGTACGGAAGAATCATCTTCTGGTGATGCGGCAAAAAGAGCAGGAAATGAATTCTTGTTTCAAATGCAAGCCATGACAAATATTGAGGTAATGAATGCGTACAAGGTAAAGCGCATTGTTACTACTTGTCCCCATGCTTATAATACCTTTAAGAATGAATACAAAGAATTAGGTGGCGATTATTTTGTTCAGCATCATACTGAATTTATTGAAGAATTAATTAATCAAGGAAAACTTAATATTACCTCAGTGATTAAAAATAAGAAGATAACTTATCATGACCCATGTTATTTAGGAAGGGCTAATAATATATATGATGCACCAAGAAATCTTATTAAAAAAATTGATTTAGATCTTGTAGAAATGCCTAGAAGTAAAAGTAGATCATTTTGTTGTGGTGCTGGTGGAGCGCAAATGTTTAAGGAATCAGAGAATGGAGAATTTGAAATTAATATAGTTAGAACTAAAGAGGCTTTAGCTACTGATGCAGATATTATTGCAACAGCCTGTCCTTTTTGTAATACTATGATGACAGATGGCGTAAAGAATATAGAAGAAGGAAGAGCTGATGTTATGGATATTGCTGAATTAATTGCAAAATGTTTATAGATTTCGCAGATTTACCTGATGATTCAAGACTTTGGCTTTATGGATCATCTGAAATTATATCAAATGATAATCAAGAAAAGATTAATAAAAAAATAAAAGATTTTCTTCAAGTATGGGCTCATCATGAAAAGCCACTTATGTGTTCATCTAAGTTTCTTTATAATAGATTTATAATTGTTGGGTTAGATGAAAATCTTAATCAAACTGGAGGTTGTTCTATGGATGGTTTAGAAAGATTGATGTTAAGTATTAATCAAGAATTTAGACTTGATTTATACAAAAGACTCAATGTTTTTGTTCTAATTAATGATAAAATTAAATGCATAGATGTGATGTCATTAAAAGAGAATGATCTAATCTCATATAACACAATGTTTTATAATCTCAATATTAAAGTCAAGAAAGAATTAAAAGATTGGTTAATTCCAATAAAGAACGGGTGGTGTAAACGTTTCTTAGATTGATTCTCTAATATTTTTTAGTTTTATAAGAAGCCCTTCAAGTTTATCTAATGGTAGCATGTTTTTGCTATCAGATTTTGATTGGGTAGGATTAAAATGTGTTTCTAGGAAAATTCCATCAATTCCAACAGCGATTCCTGCTTTAGCAATTGTTTCTATCATCATTGGATTCCCTCCAGTTATTCCATCATTATTATTTGGTTTCTGTAAGGAATGGGTGATGTCAAGAATAACAGGATGTCCAAGTTCTTTCATTTTAGGTATTGATCTATAGTCAACAATAAGATCTTGATAACCAAACATATTGCCCCGTTCAGTTAGAAGAATGTTGTTGTTTCCATTACATTTTACTTTTTCTAATGCATATTGCATGCTTTCAGGTGATAAGAATTGACCTTTTTTAATATTTATATGTTTTCCTGTCTTTGCGGCTGCTATTAGGAGATCAGTTTGTCTACATAGAAATGCAGGAATTTGAATTACATCTACATACTTTGCTGCTAATTCTGCTTCTGTTGGATTATGTATGTCAGTAATTGTTGGTATTTTAAGCTCATTTCCGACGTTTTTTAAGATCTTTAGGGCTAGTTCATCACCTATACCTGTAAATGAATCTAAACGTGTTCTATTTGCTTTTTTAAATGACCCTTTAAAGATAAATGGTATTCTTAATTTATCTGTAATTGATTTAATTTCTTTTGCAATCTTAAAAGATGATTCTTCATCTTCAATTATGCAAGGACCAGCAATTAGGAAAAATGTCCCCTCTGTTAAGAAATTCAGGTTTTTTATTTTATCTAACATTATATACTTTTAAATAATTTTATGTAAAGACCAAAGCCTCTACTATTTTCTTTAGTAAATAGATACTCTAAATGGTGAGTTCCTAAAATTACGGAAATCTTTCTTCTAAATTTAATTCCTAGATCAAGATTTAAATTATTTGTGTATCCACCATATGCTATCTTAGGAAGTAAAGAATATTTTTTTGTAATTATTTCTGTTTCTACATAATAGAAGGGCTTATAATTAGATTCAACAAATCCTTGTTTTATCTTTTTAAATGATAATTTTTTATCATCTAGGTATGGTTGCCATTTTGTATTTACTCCATATGTTATCATTCCAAACCGATCATTTTTTACTTTCTTTGATATTCTAACGCCGATATTTGAAGATAAGTATGATTTAAATCTTTTATTTTTATTTGTTAAATTGTCATAATCATCGATAATATTTGAAGCGTCTAGGATAGAGTCATTAAATTCAAATACATTATCTATTTCGATCCCATTAAATGTAAATGAACTATCAACATAGATATTGCTTGATTTATTATTCCACAATATAAAACCTAGATCTATTAGGTAGATGTCAAGTTTGTGGTTAAACATTGAAATTGAAGCCGCTAAATCAAGAGCCATACCATTACCATTATTATTAAAAGGGGAGAAACTCGAGGTATCTGTAATATATGTATTTATATCATAATCTAAATCTAATGATTCTCCTAAATATGATGTAAATAATGAGCCTCGATTTGAGATTAAAGTTAAATGGTGGTTACCCTGAATATATGACAAACCTATACCTATATTTGAGTTCTTTTTTTTATAGTCTAAAAATAGTTTTAATTGCTGATATCTATTCGCTCTTAATCTTGTTTGGTTAAATTCTAATAATTCATTTTGTGATTCATAATTTCCTTTTAAGATTAATCTTAAAAGGTCATTATTAAAAGTTGCATTTAGATTATTAATATCAGATATAGAGAAATTAAGAGAAAATCCCTTGTCAAGAGGTTCGGTGTACTTTATGCTATTATTAAAAGTAAAATTTACTATATGTTTATCTGTGTTTATTGATAAAACATTGTCTTTCATTGTGTTATTAATGTATCCATTAAATAGTAGTTCGTTTATGAATGAACCATTTATCGTATTTGTTTCAAAATTAATATCAGAATTGAGATATATAGACCTTTCTTGGCTATATAATAATAATGATATAAAATTAATTATAAGAAAAATTTGTATTTTCATTCTTAATTAATTTGAGTTGAAAACTTAGCACTTAATAAAAAATCGATAGAGTAATCATTATAGATGCTTACATATTCATTTAGATCATTTGTTAAGAATGTAGCATCAAATATAATTTGTTTAATATCTTTTAAATTAACATTATCAGTTTCAAGAAGATTAATTGATTTTTCAATTACAATATTATTTTGTAAAATCCCAGAATTAATCTGATTGTTGTTGAATAAGGTGTCAATTATATTTTGATTGTTATCAAGTAATATTAATTTAATATCACAATTAATTGGAAATCCATTCTCAACTTTTAAATATAATTTCTCTATTTCTATTTCATCATTAATTGATATATCTAAATCAGCTGTGTCAATTAATTGTAAGTTATTAGCAATTAAGTTAAGGGGGATTTTAAGTTGAATAGAAGCTTCTAGTGGAAAGTCTGTAAATAGAAAATCTGGCGCAAATGATGTCTGACCTTGAGGGTTTATGTATATACTAAAGGATGTATTAATTTTATTTGGAAGAATATTTAGTGTCTGATCAGCATCTAGAATAATTGAACTTGAACTTGGTAAGATGTTAGGCGCTTCAGGATTGTTATTAAGTAGAAAAGCCCTGTTAACATTATAGGTGTTACCAATAAAAGTATTTCCGTTCTGATCAACTGTTGGGGCAGATGTTATTCCTGTTCGTGAATTAATTGCATCAAATTGAGAGAAAACCAGGTTTGCCTCTGCTCCAAAATAATTATCAATTTCTATTGATAGGGTAGTGTTGTTTAAATTAATTTCTCCATCAACAATATTATTGAATACAGTTGTTTCGATTTCCTCGGGACCAATTTCTATTGTATCAGAGCCAAGATATCCTAAAGCATATTTAGGGCTAAAGATAAATTCTGTGTGATAATAAAAGCTGTCTTCTTGATTTAATGTAATTAATTCACCTGTAGAATCAATATATGTAAAAAGCTCAGAATATATTGTGTTTATTGTGTCTCCACCAATCCTTCCATTTTTCCCTTTTAAATTTAAAATATAGTCTTTAAAATCAAAGGTATAGATTGTAGCTTCTCCATTAATAGTTGTTGGCACTATCTTTTCAGTTGAGAAAGCTATTCCGTTTTTAGTTAATGATGGTATATTATAGATTATTCTTCCTGTATCTGGTATTGTGCTGACAAGATGAATCTTAATAATACCTGTTTTGATTCCTATTTCTGTTATTTGTGCATCTCCTAAATCAAAACTTGTTTCTGTTAATGTTTTTGATAGCTCTTGTTCAGGAAAATATGCTGTTGCTTCATTTATTCGAAGACTTTTCAATTTAATCTTTGCAATTAGTGCATCAGAATAGTTTATAATCACATTCCCATTGCTAGCATTTACATCAACATTATTAATGATTGCTTCAATATTTTTGTCAATTGTTAAGCCTGCTAGTGATATGCTATCCTTGTCACTTGTTCCTGATGTAATTAAGGGAAAGTAGAAAGAAGCAATGATGTTTTGATTTGTAGAGTTCATTAGTGAGCAACTAATATTAGATATATCTACAGGCAGATTATTCTGTATCTCAAAAAAGAGATACCCATCTATTAATGTCATAGTTTCAAAATAATCACTAGCATTTACATTGAAAGTATCGGAGCTAATTACATTGGGTATGAAAGGAATTGCAGCAGAACTCCCATTAGGAAATAAGAACCCACCTAATGGAATTGTTGAAATTAGCTGACCCATTGTTGTTGTGTCTGAGATATTGATGTTATCAAATTTAATTGAGTCGAGTCTTGATGTTTTTCCAGGTACTTGTTTGTCTATGTTAATCAAAGAATCATAGTTAATATCACTTAAGTTGTTATTGAAGAAAAGAGATACTAATCCTGTGTCATCACTTTGAATATTGAACAAACTATCATCAACAATAATTTCATCTATATTAATCTCTGTATTTATTAATGGAGTGATTAAGTCTACATTCCATGTGGGAGTTTCTAATTCATGTTTACATGAGTTAACAAAAAGAATAATAAATAATAATGCTAGTATATTATGTGCTTGTCTTTTAAACATGCTTATTTTAATCTTATATTAATTTTTTAATTATTCTTAGTTTATGGGTGTATCTATTTTTTTTAATATTAAAAATCCCTTTTTGATCTATTTTGTCAATTCTTACTTTGCCAGATGCATGAATAATTTGATTGTTTTTCATTATTAATCCAACATGAATAATTTTTCCCTCTTTATTGTCAAAGAATGCAAGATCTCCTTCTTCACTTTCTTTAATAGAGCTTAGGGGAGTTCCGAGATCTGCCTGTTGATAAGCATCTCTAGGGATTTTCATGCCTTGTAATCTATATATTATTTGGGTAAAACCAGAACAATCTATACCAAAAGGTGTTCTTCCTCCCCAAAGATAGGGAGCGTTTAAGAAAATTAGAGCATTGTTAATTAGATGTTGTTTTTGACTAAATCCTTGAGTCTTCTTACCATTGAACTTATACATCTTATTATTTATTAAGGCATGATCACTTTTATAGGTAGGTAATATGCTTCCTATAACTATTGGCTGGTGATTATCTCCTTCAATAATATCTAAAATATCTGTACTTAGTGTTGGTATTTCTTTCTCCAGTTTTTCGTATTCCTCTTTGTTAATTTCATGAATTTGGTTATTGGAAATCCATCCAACATATTTATCATGAGAAATTTGAATTTTACTCCATTTCTTTTTATTTTCCAGGATCTTATAGTGTTCTCCAAAAATTAATTGAGTTGTCATTTCAGAGCGATCATTTGCTTCACTTCTTATAGGAATGATAGATAATATGGATATTCCAAAATCCATCTAGATCGATTCAATTACTATTGCAGAGGCGCCACCACCACCATTACATATACCTGCAACCCCAATCTTACCATTATTTTGTTTTAAGACATTTATTAAGGTAACTACAATTCTTGACCCTGATGAACCTAGAGGGTGCCCTAATGATACGGCCCCACCATTAACATTGACGATTTCATTGTTAATTTCTAATAATTTTACATTAGCTAACCCAACTACAGAAAATGCTTCATTAAGCTCGAAAAAGTCAACTTCAGATTTAGTTATTTCTTTTTTGTTTAATGCTTTTGAGATCGCATCTGCTGGGGCGGTGGTAAACCATTCTGGTGCATGAGCAGCATCGGCAAAACTGACGATTTTAGCAATTGGATTTAAGTTTAGTTCTTTAGCTTTATCCATACTCATTAGAATTAATGCGGATGCACCATCATTTATTGTAGAGGCATTTGCTGCTGTTATCGTTCCTTCTTTAGAAAATACTGGTCTCAGATTAGGAATCTTTTCAAGCATAACCTTTTTATATTCTTCATCTTCATTTATTAAAAGATTATCGCCTTTTCTCTGAGGAACTTCTACACCAACAATTTCATTTTTAAACTTTCCTTCTGCCCAAGCTTTTGTAGATTTCTTATATGAGTTTATTGCAAATAGATCTTGCTCTTCTCTACTAAAAGACATCTCGCTAGCACATGTTTCAGCACATAAACCCATATGTTTCTTGTTATAAACATCTGTTAGTCCATCTTTAACTAGACCATCAGAAACTTTCATATCACCTAATTTCTGTCCTTTTCTTGAGTTTTGAAGGTAGTGAGGTACTAGAGACATGTTTTCCATGCCACCAACTACTACAACATCATTATCTCCGCACATAATTGTTTGTGCTCCAATCATAATAGATTTCATTCCTGATGAACATACTTTGTTTATTGTTGTACATGGTATTTTTTCAGATAGACCAGCTTCAATTGCAGCTTGTCTTGCAGGAGCTTGTCCTAAGTTTGCCTGTAGAACATTTCCCATAAAAACTTCATTTATAATTTCCTTGTCTATACCAGATTTTTCAATGGCACCTTTTATTGCGCATGCTCCTAATTTAGTTGCTGGGATTGAAGAAAAGATCCCACCAAAGCTTCCCATTGGTGTTCTAACTGCAGAAACGATTACTACTTCTCTCATTTGGATTTAATGTTTGATTAATTTATGCAAATTTATGTAATTTATAGTTATCTAAATTAATATTAGATATCATTAATATAGATAGATTCTATTAATAAAAGAATAAAAAGCAAGCAGGTTTTGCTTATTAGCTTTTTAATCTTGGATCTAAAGCATCTCTAGACGCTTCAGCAATCATATTATAGATAGTAATTGTTAGGAATATAGCCATTCCAGGATATATAATCAGCCACCAAGCCTCAAGGTTTTGTCTTCCTAGATTAAGTAATGATCCCCATGTAACAATATCATCAGGTACACCAATACCTAGGAATGACAATCCACTTTCGATTAATATGGCTGATGCAATACCAAAGGCAATACTAACAAAAACTGGTGCTAATGCATTTGGAAGCGCGTGTTTAAAAATTGTTCTAGCGCTTGAAAAACCTAGTGATTGAGCAGCTTGAACAAATTCTAATGATCTAATTCTTAATAATTCAGCTCTAGTAAATCTTGCTATTCCTGTCCATCCTGTTATTCCAATGATAATCATTACAATCCATATACTTCTTTCAACAACTGCTGTGATAGTTATTATTAACAATAATCTAGGTATTGAATTAAGAAGTTCAATTCCTCTAGAAACAAATGTGTCAATAGGCACATATGTTTCTTCTTGTAGCTTATTGATTTTTATGAGTCTACTTAGATATCTAAATATGGTTACCGATAATATTATTATACCAGTACTAATTAAAAGCTCTACCATACCGCTTAGGACACCTTCTGAGAATCCATCAGCTAAGGCATATTTTCTTTGTCCAAAGCCATAAAAGAAACCAAAGAACAGTCCAATTAATGTAAAATGATATTTTATCCTAGGCATCTTTAATTTATTATCTCCAAAGAACCCTGCCAATGCTCCTAGAAATATTCCAATTAAACTAGCAATACCCATCGATACTAGTCCAACCATTAGAGATATTCTTGTGCCGTGAATTAACCCTGAAGCAAGATCTCTACCTATTCCATCTGTACCAAGAAGATGTCTAAATTTTTTTGGAGCTTCTATAATTTTTCCTTCTTTATCTTTAAATCTTTGTTTTCCTCCTGGGGATGCATAATCTCTATTATATCGATCCATTCCTCCTGGTGAATACGGTATTGGAGCCCATATCACCTTTTTAAAATTTAATGTTCTCCAATCTGTAATGTCATATTGTAATATTTCATCAAGTTTTCCATTTTCTTTAAAGATAGAATCAGTACGGCTCTGATCAGCAAAAGCAGGATAAAGAGTATATCCTTTATATTCTGCGTAAAGAGGTCTTTCGTTTGCAATGAAAGGAGCAAGCAGAGCAATAGCAATTAACAGAAAGAGTAGGTATAGACATACTAATGCGATTTTATCTTTCTTGAATTGATTCCAAGCATATTTTTTAAAAGAAAAATTTTCTATGTTAGTCTGTGTACTCATTATTTCTATTTATATGAAATTCTTGGATCAACTACCGCATATAGTAAGTCAGATACTAAATACCCAATCATTGTTAAGAAACCAGATAAAGTAAATACTGTTATAATCATAGGGTAGTCATAATTTAAAATAGAATTAAATACTTCAACTCCCATTCCTGGAATAGAGAATATAACCTCAATTATAATAGATCCTCCAATTGCCATAGGGAAGATAGCTGCAAATACTGTTATTACTGGTAAAAGTGAGTTTCTTAATGCATGCTTAAGAATAACTTTTCCTTCGGCCAATCCTTTTGCTCTAGCTGTACGTATATAATCCTGAGACACAATATCAATCATACCTACTCTCATAATTCTACTTAAGAAAGCAAATGAGCCATAAGTATAAGTAATGATTGGAAGTATTAAGAATGGCATTCTATGTTTAATCTTAGTCCAAAATGACCAATTAGGATCAAATAGAGTAGGGTCCTGAATACCAGAAACAGGGAACCATGCTAAATTATCAGGATTTGCAAATTGTAGTAATAGTAATGTCCCTACAAAGAAAGATGGCATTGAATAAAGAATAAATAAAATTAATGAGAATCCTTTATCTACAGCTGAATCTTTTTTATATGCAGAGTATATCCCTATAGGTATACTAATTAAATATGCTATAAAAATTGATATTAATGAAAGAGAAAACGAGAT
>JAAZYM010000078.1 GCA_014239655.1 Flavobacteriales bacterium
GAATATGTCATATCTGATTGAGCTAGAATACTAGAATCAGCTGATGAATGAGAGACAATATAAACATCATTTGCAGAAATGATTGCAGCAGAATCAAAATCTACCCAATACTCATAAACACCAACAGTTGTTGGTGCGTTTGATACTCTAGTAAGAGCATAAGAAGATAAATTAACTGGGTTAGATGTAGAATTATATATTTCTAGATATTTGTTATTTGAACTCCCTTCACCATATTCTGAGAAAAATAAATCTTCTTTATCAACAAGAAGAATACAACTTCCATCATCTGTATTTGCAGTAGAGTCAAAATTCATTGCATTAGTATTCATACACCCAAAAACAGGATTTATACAAGTACCATCATCATAACATGCTGCAGAATTATAATTAAATGCCAGTGAATCTGTACAACCTGAAACAAAACAACACGAACCATCATCTGTATTAGCGTTAGGATTATAATTAGCAGCAGATGAATCAGTACATCCATTTACAGATATTAAACATGAACCATCATCAATTGTTGCTAGTGGATTAAAATTAATTGCAGTTGAATCGGTACATCCATAAACAGGAGCAGATTGACATGGAGATGTATGTTGACCAATATCTGACCAATCATTTTGAGGTAAAACTACCCACTCTGAATTTAAAGCATCTGTTCCAGCCGAGATTGTCCAATTTGTATTCCCACCAGTTACTGAACATTTTCTTACTAATGTATGATCTTTTGTTGCATTAGGAACACCTGCAACTTCCCATCCTGAACCCGGATCTCCATTCCAATCTCCTAACCAATCAATAACTTGATATGTTGTTTGATCTCCATAAACAAGACCAAAGCCATCATCTCCATTACTTAAATACGTAAATGTTTCATCTGCTTGAGCTAAAATTGTTGAGTCAGCAGATGGGTGAGCAACTACATACACATCATTTGGTAAAATTACAGCTCCTACATCAAAATCGTTCCAATATTCATACATACCTGGAGTAGTTGGAGCATTACCTACATTAGGATATGCATATAATGATAAATCTACAGTATCTAATGTTGGATTATAAACTTCAAAATATTTATTATTTGAAGAACCTTCAGCATATTCAGAAAAGAATATTGGTGATGATGTATAAATACATGAACCATCATCAACTATAGCTAATGAATCATAATTAAGAGCCAAAGAATCTGTACAACCAGCATAAACACATGAACCATCATCAGTATTTGCTATTGGATTAAAATTATATGCTAGAGGATCTGTACATCCACTAACAACACCAATATAAACAAAACCACTCCAAGAATAAACACATCCATTGCAATCAGTTATTGTACAACTTACTGGTCCAGTCATTAAACCTGAAACATCTTCAGTTGTATCTCCAGTTGACCATAAAAAAGAATAACTACTATCTGGTAAGCAAGTAGTTCCTCCTGAAACTGTTAAATCAACTGAACCATCGGTACTTGTAGAACTTGATGCATCAACAACAATACTCTGAACAGAAATAGCATCTGGATCTTCCAAAACAATATTAATAGTATCAATACATCCAAAAGTATTTCCAGAAACTATACATGAATAGCTTCCCGAAGCTAAATTCACCGCTGTATCGCTGGTTTGACCATTAGACCATAAATAAGAATACGTGTCATTGTAAAGGGAATCATTTGTTGGAACTACGATTGCAGAACCATCACTAAATTGATCACAAGTTGGATGTGTAATTATAGAGCTTAAACTAAAATACGAACATGGATTAACATTAAATACATTAAAATTATCAACTAAAACAATATCATCAGTCCACTTACAAGCACTTTCTACAGTTATACTTATACTTGTATCTCCTGAATATTGTGATAAGTCATAAATCAAATTAGTTGGTGAAGATAATGTTCCAACATTTCCAGTTATTGGAGTAGAATTTGAGTATTGGCGAGTATATGCAGTATTTCCATACACATCTGCAACGACAGTATCATTAACCTTTAATCGATACCAACTATAAGGGTATGTTGTAGAATTTCCAGTTGGATAAACTAAAACGTTAAGATTGACATTTGTACTCGCAGTAGAAAAATCCAGACATATTGTTGAAGCAGAAACATGAGTATTATTAATAAATGCACCAGATTCTGAGAAGGGTGATGTCCAGCCATTCCAATTAGGGTTCCCTCCAGAAAACTCAAGACTTACATTACCTGAAAGTGCGTTTGAAGAACTTAATACAACATTAGACTCAGAACCAGAAAATGTAATCCAACCATTAGTATTAAGATTATTTGATTCAAAATCTTCAATTAACCCTACAGCATTACAAGCAGGGTAAATACATGAAAGGCTATCGCTAACATTACATGAAGAGCAGTAATTCAAAGCAGTAGGATCCATACATCCTGAATATAAACAAGAGCCGTCATTAAAAGTAGCAAGTGGATCATAATTAAGTGCAAAAGGATCATTGCATCCAGCGTTTGGAGGCAAAGGGCAAAGAGGATATGGACAATTAGATGAATAAGAAGTAGTAGAGCCATCTGTACAATCAACACCTCCAAAAATCCATCCTCCACCAGCACATGTATCAGTCACTGAAGTGTCTTTATAAGCCCAGGAGTCTGTATATTGCCAGCATTGACCAAGACCACTAAAATTAATATATCCGAAAGTTTCAATAACATTTCCATTAAAAAACAATTCTATAGCATCATCTCCATTTTGAGAAATAGAACCGTTTGCCTGCAAAACATGATCGAATTCGGTAAAACAAGTATCAAAATAAGATGTCATAGAAGGTATTGAGCGTGCCACAAGAATATCTTCTCCAGGAAGTACTGAGATAGGGTCAAAAGTATACTCCTGACCATCTGTACCTCCTCCATTATTTGCAACACCAATACCATAAACACTTAAATCTGCAATGGTATCTGTAGCGGTTACATGTATTGCTTTACCGTTATTACCACCAGATGGGACTGTGAAATCCATTATACCCGTCAAAACTAAATTACCACTTTGAGAAAATGATAAAAAAGGCAAAAAAGTAAATAGAATTATCGTAAATATTTTGTTTTTTATTGTCATTTTTTGAAGATTTTAATAGGGTCCTAAAATTAGGATAAAATATCTAAATACTTTTAACTAATTCTGAATTATTTTACACAAAAAAATCTTTAGTAACATCATAATAAAGAAAACAAAATAACCACTAAACAAAATCTAAGACCTATGCTGTATAATCTTCTCATATGCATCCTGTATTGAAAGAAACTTCTCGTTAGCTAACTTAATAATATCATCACTTACCCCCTGCAGTTTATCTGGGTGATACTTCATGACTAGTTTCCTATATGCTTTCTTAACTTCTTCTATGCTAACCTCTTTTTCAATTTCAAGTATTTTATAATACTTATCAATCGAACTATCATTTTTAAGAAACATAGAATAAATAGACTGAAGATCATGATGATTAATATTTAAATAACCAGCAATTTTATTAATCAAATTAATCTCTGCTGAATGTATTTCATTATCACTTGAAGCCACCCCAAATAAAAAATGAATTATCTGAAGTCTTGAGGCATGATTAATTGACTGAGTAAGCTGTATGCAAACTCCTCTTAATTGTGAGGATAAAGCTTGCTTATTAAGGGTATTAAAAATCTCGAAATACTTATTTGCCTTTGCTAGACCAAATGTACTTGCAAAAAAAGATTTCACATAATTTAATTCCTCTCTTACAACTTTTCCATCTGCCTTTATAACTAAGGATGCTAAAATTAACAGTGATATTTCATACGCTTTCTCCTGATCATTATTTCCATTAAAAAAGTTTTTACCAATATAATAACCAATTATAGCACCGATTGGCCCTCCAAAAAACCAACCTGCTCCAATACCAACCCACTTGCCTAAAGACATAATTAAATAGATTTATCAGGCAAATTTAAAGTTAATTTTTCATCTATATTCTTTCTTTGATATGAAAGTATTAAAAAATAATAACACAAAATACCTAAAGAGTAGAATGCTGCTGTTATATAAAAAATATAAGAATATGGGAATCCTAAATCAATTAAAAACCTAAAAATCTGAGAACTAAAATACCAACTACCACTCCAAATTGCAGCCATTATAGCGCTCAACATTTCTTGATTATTTTTTCCTACATAATTCATGGTTAATTGTGATGTCATAGGTGCGGCTAAATTCATTAATGGAGCTCTTAATAAATAACAAGATAACGCTAATGGAAAAGCAAACCAATAATCTTTAAAGAATTCAGTAGTAGCTAATATGATTAAGGCAACTACTGCAATCATCTGACTTACCGTAATTCCTTTTTTATAACCAAACCTACTCTTAACCTTAGGAACAAATAAAGAACTTGTCGCCACTAAAATACTTGTACATGATCCTATTAAAGCAAACTCAGAGGCTTCAATTAGAAAATTATGAAAGAAAAATAAATTAATAAAAGGAATAGTTAAACCAGCGCCAATAGCAATAATTAATGTAGGAATAATAGCTTTAATAATCAAAAGCCAATCTAAATTATTTGAAAAAACAGAAATACTCTTACTACTCTCCTTAGATAAATTATCTGTATTAAGACTAATCAAATACCTTAGACCAAAAAAACCAATACAAGATATAATAATTAAAACCTGTCCGTTATTAATTGAAGTAAGATTATCAAAAAGAAAGATTAATAATCCGCTAAAAATCATGCCAAAACTATTAGTTGCAAAACTTAATGAAATTGCATGTGATTGATTTTCTACTTCTGTATTTCTCATTATATAAGGAAGAACGCTAACCTGAAAGAACGTATATAGTATTCCCCATAAAATAAATAATATTGGAAGAAATCCTCTAAAGCTATATTCAATTACTAGCACAATAAGTATAGCAATAATGGGAACACCTAAGCTACCAAAAATAAGAAAAGGCCTTAGCACTCTCCCCTTTATAAAAAACCCTAATGGAAAAGCAAGTAGCATAACTGCTAAAAACCTAAAAGATATAAAATGTGCAATCTCTGAATCAGAATAACCATTCTTGGCTAAAAAGATATTTAGAATCAAAAAAAAAGCACCACCAACTATTTGAATAAAAAACTGAGCTTTAATAACATTCAGAATATGTAGCTCAAGAGTACTATATGAAGAGATTATTTTTTTTAAACTAGTAAACATCATCTAAATAAATATCGTTATGCTTTATTCCAAGTTTCTCAAACACTTTATTAATTGCTGATTTTCCTATATCTCCAAGTGAAAGAGAGAATTCATTAACATATAAATCGATATGAGATCTAATAATATCCTCATCTATCTCTTGTGCATTATTCTTAATATAATCTGAAAGAATATTATTATTAATTGAATATTCTAGACTCCTCTTAATTATACGGTCAACCTGATGTTGTATTTTATTATCAAGATCTCTACTAATAGCAATCCCACCTAAAGGAATAGGAAGGCCTGTATCTACACTCCAAACTTCACCTAGATCTTGTACTTTTTCAAGTCCTTTCTCTTTATAAGTAAACCTATTCTCATGTATTATTACTCCAGCATCATACTTTTCATCTAAAACTAACTTCTCAATATCAGAAAACATAACAGAATACTTGTTTTTCAAGTTTGGGTATGCAACACTTAATAAAAAATTCGCTGTTGTATATTCACCTGGTATTGCAATACGACTTTCATAAGTAATATTGGCACCTGGTTTTTTAACAAGTATTGGGCCACACCCCTGCCCTAAGGCTGAACCGCTATTTAAAATCTTATAATTATTACAAGATTTTGTATAAGCAAAGTAACTTAACTTTGTAACATCATAAATATTCTGAAAAGACCACTTATTTAACTGCTCAATATCTGCAAGAATTATGTTGAAATCTAAACCTTCTATATCAATTTTCTTATTAACTATTGCATCAAAAATAAAGGTGTCATTTGGGCAAGGCGAAAAAGCAAGATTAATTTTCATAAGTCATTAATAATCATTCTTACTGTATGATTTAGATTCTTGATTGCTAAATCTAAATTCCAATTATCTTTATTTCTTTCCTCCACAAAATTAGAGACTGATCTAACTTGAATAAAGTTAATATTAAATCTCTGACATATCATCATAAATACTGCTCCTTCCATAGATTCAAGATCAGGCCTTAATCTAGACATAACTTCTTGAATAGAATCATTATTGCCATGAATAGTATTTACAGTAATTCCTTGAGCTTGATTCAAACTTGTTTTTGGAACATAATCAAATGATGTTGTAATATCAAGTCCAATATCCTTAGCGCTTAAAAAACCTTCTCCGTTCTCAGCTCCAATTTCAGAAAAAGAATCTTTAGCAACCTCAAAAACATCACCAACTAAATATTCTCTATTAAAAGAACCAGCAACCCCCATATTTATTATCAAATCAGGTTTATTCTCTTGAAGGTGATTTGTTAATGCATAACAGGCATTTGGTATACCAACTCCAGATATAAGAATTTCACAATCATTAAATTCTTTTGAAAAAACCTCATTATATGTAGCTGCTAAAATTAGAATATTCATTATGCAAAGATACCAAAGAAAAGGTACTATATTTGCAAAAAGAACAAACTATTAAGGAACGTGTATAATAAAAAACTAGCAGATAATATCAAATCAGTATTGAAAGAGATAGGTGAAAACCCTAATAGAGAAGGTCTTCTAAAAACTCCAGAAAGAGTAGCTAAATCAATGGGTTTCTTAACAAAAGGATACGACCTAGATCCTTCTGAAATAATTAAGAAAGCAATGTTTAAAGAGGACTATAGTCAAATGGTTATTGTTAAAGATATTGAGATATATTCATTATGTGAACATCATATGCTTCCATTCTTTGGAAAAGCACATGTTGCATATATCCCTGATGGATATATTGTTGGACTAAGTAAAATCCCTAGAGTTCTTGATATCTTTTCAAGAAGACTACAGGTACAAGAAAGACTAACTGATCAAATAAAAGATTGCATACAAGAAACTCTAAAACCAAGAGGAGTAGCTGTAGTAATAGAAGCACAACATCTTTGCATGCAGATGAGAGGTGTACAGAAACAGCATTCTTCAACAACTACATCTGCTTTCTCAGGATTATTCTTAAAAGATGAAAAAACAAGAGCTGAATTTATGAATCTAATTTTATAATGAAAGGGTTCGTTTTTCCAGGACAAGGAACTCAATTCCCGGGAATGGGTAAGGATTTGTATGAGTCTTCTACAATTGCAAAAGAAATTTTCCTTCATGCAAATTCAATTCTAAAATACAACATTACTGATATTATGTTCGGTGAAGATGCTGAAGCCCTAAAAGCAACCGAAGTAACACAACCAGCAATTTTTATTCATTCAGTAATATTAGCAAAAGTACTAGCTGATAAGTTTAACCCTAACTTTGTTGGCGGCCATTCTTTAGGTGAATTTTCAGCCTTAGTAGCTGCTGAATATATAGATTTTGAAGATGGATTAAACCTTGTTAAAAAAAGAGCAGATGCAATGCAAAAAGCATGTATAAAAAACCCATCTACAATGGCTGCTATCATTGGATTAGAGAATAATATTGTAGAAGATATATGTGATCAAATTAACAAAATTGTAGTTCCTGCTAATTATAATTGTCCTGGACAACTTGTTATATCTGGAAGTTTCGAAGGTGTAGATATTGCTTGTGAAAAATTAATAGACGCAGGAGCACGAAGAGCCTTAAAGCTTCAAGTCGGTGGAGCCTTCCATTCTCCTTTAATGGAGCCAGCAAAAAAAGAACTAGAAAAAGCCATAAATGAAACTAACATCAAAAAGGGCTTATGTCCTATCTTTCAAAACGTCACCGCAACTAGCACGACATCTCCTGATCTAATTCAAGAAAATTTAATAAAACAACTTACCTCACCGGTTAAATGGACACATATTATGCAAAATATGATAAAAGCTGGGCTAACCGAAATTATTGAAGTAGGACCAGGTAAAGTAATTCAAGGGTTATTTAGAAAAATAGATCGTAATATAACCACCTCAAGTGCAAGCCTATAAACTATTATTTAATAGCCTACCACTTTCTATCAACTGATGCCAAGAACTCATCGTCTCACATTTATCATATAATTTAACTTGATTCAAGTTATGACAATCTGTTCCAACAAAAGAGACTAACTGATGTTTAATTAAGAGCTCTGCATTTATCTTAACCTCTCTTGAATAATATCCAACAAGTGATAACAGGTTCAGTTGAAATAAGACCCCTCTTTCTATTAATGCATTATAATCATCAAGACTAAAATATTGATATCTAGCAGGATGTGCTAAAACAACTACATATCCCTCTAATTGAAGTTTGAAAATTATATCATACATATTTCTTGGTTCTTCTAAAAATGAGAACTCAATCAATATATATTTCTTACCAAAAGATAAAAATTCTTCTTTACCAATTCTTTGTTCAAAATCATAATCCACATAATATTCAGCAGCAGCACTAATATCAATATCTATCTCTTGTTTGATTAACTCCTTCTTTAAGGCTTCTAATCCTTTATAAATAATAGTCGGAGTGTTCTGATAAAGATCACTCATAATATGTGGAGTAGTAATGATTTTATTAAATCCAAGATGTTTAAAATTTTTAATTAAAGAGATGCTGTCATCAAGATCCTTCGCCCCATCATCAATTCCAGGAATCAAATGCGAATGAATATCTGTTCCGATATTTGAAAATCCAATTGGCTTTAATTTGGACTGTTTCTTTCTAAACCAGTTAAACATATTTACTAATTAGTCATCTATTAAATACAAATATATGCAATTAATAGATGATAAATTACGTTTAATTTTAGATGAAAATGTATCTTAGCAATTAATCCTAATATAACCTATGAAAAGAAATATTATTATCATATTTCTATTTTTTTCACAATGTTTAATCGCTCAGAAAAATGAGTTTAATGCATTCTTAATTGACTACTCCTATCAATTTCCAACAGGGATTCTTTCTGAAAAATTTGGTAATAATTCAGCAATAGGGATAAACTATCTGAAAAAAGAAAAGAATAATTTATTTTATGGAATAAAATTAAATTACATCTTTGGAGGAAAGATAAAAGACAGTACAATATTTAGTAACATCAGTACAGGGCAAGGGTATGTTATTGATGGGAATGGCACCTATGCAAATATTATACTGCTCCAAGAAGGATTTAACCCTAATATATATATAGGATATGCGTATTTATTAAAAAAAAATAATCCCAGTGGACTTTATTTCTCTGTAGGACTAGGCTTTCTACAACATAGAATCATTATTGATACCAAAAACCAATATATTCCACAACTAAACAATGAATATAAAAAAGGATATGATCAGCTTACAAATGGAGTGAGCACACAATTTGTGCTTGATTATATTTTAATAGAGGACAAAAATCGATTCAAAATGTTTGCAGGAATCGATTATACTATGGCATATACTAAAAATAGAAGGTCATATGATTTTAACAATATGGTTTCTTTAAATGACGAGTTAAGGATTGATCAGCTTCTAGGCTTACACATTGGTTTAATTTTTCCTATCAACAGAAAGAACACTGAAGAATTTCATTATTACTAAATGTTAAGGATCTACAACGCAATTATCTATTTATATGTTCTTTTAATAAGAATCCATTCATTAATAAATAAAAAATCTAGACAATGGATTAATGGAAGAAGAAACCTATTCACTAATTTAATTACCAATCTTTCAAATGAAAAAGATATAATATGGTTTCATTGTGCGTCTCTTGGAGAATACGAGCAAGTAAAAGAATTAATAATAAGATATAGAGAAGCATATATAAAAGACAAGATACTTATCACTTTCTTTTCTCCATCAGGATATGAAAATATTAAAAAGGATACTATGATTGACTGGGTCTTCTATATGCCAATTGACACTAGAATAAATGCTCGGAGATTTATTAATCTTGTTAAACCAAAGAAAGTGTTTTTTGTCAAATCTGAATTTTGGTACAATTACATGAACATCCTAGCAAAAAAAAATATTCCATTATATCATATATCATCCATCTTTAGAAAAGATGATTTTACTATAAAATCATCTTTTAGCACTAAAATTCTTTCTCAATCACAACATTTCTTTGTCCAAGACGAAGAATCTAAATGCGCGTTACAAAGTATTAATATAAATCAAGTTACAATAGCTGGTGACACAAGAATTGATTCTATACTATCTGATATCAAAATAAGTCAAGAAGATGATGTAATCAAATATTTTTGCAAAGAAAAACCCATAATTATTTTCTCAAGTATCTGGCCTGAAGATGAGCATATCGCACTAAATTATATAAGATCACACAATAACTATAAATATATAATTGCTCCTCACGAGATGAGCTATTGTAAAGAGATTATCAAGAAATTAGACGTGTCTATATATTCAAAATTTAATAAACAAGAAGAAAAAAACATTCTATTAATAGATAATATTGGGATGCTTAAGCATATTTATAAATACTGCTCAATTGCTTATGTTGGTGGAGGGTTTGGACGTGGAATACATAATATTATTGAAGCTTCTGCAAATGGAATTCCTGTAATCATCGGACCAAACTATTCAAAATTTCCTGAAGCTATTGAGCTAATATATATTAATACAGTATTCTCTATACAAAATATTAATGAATTTAAAAATACTATAAATAATATCCATGACTTGTTCAACAGACAACAGGTGTTGGATTATATTTTGGAAAGATCAGGTGGTGTCAAAAAAATAATAGAAAAAATCTCAGTAAAAGAATCCTAATTAGCAACTAATCTTTCTTAAAAGTCTTATTACTTAATTTCTCTTTGATTTTCTTTATTCTATTAATTCTTAAGATTGTCTTCAATGACAATTTATCTCCCTCATTCCTAATAGCTCTACTTACTCTCTTTTGAAGCTGATGCATCTTATATGTCAAGTTCCACTTATCACTCATATTCTCATGTTGAATCTCGTTGTCTGAATCAATTCCTTGAAAAATTACAAATATAAATTGATAAAAAACAGTTATTGTAAAAATAAATAAATAAACTTATCAAATAAAAATCAAAGAAACGGAAGAAAATCTTTCGATAATCTTCCGTTCTGTACCCGGGACGGGACTTGAACCCGTACGAACATTACTGCTCATTGGATTTTAAGTCCAACGTGTCTACCAATTCCACCACCCGGGCAAAAAATACACTTACTTTAAAAGAACTAACTCATTGAGCGAGTGATGGGATTCGAACCCACGACCCTCACCTTGGCAAGGTGATGCTCTACCCCTGAGCTACACTCGCTTCAGGTCGGCAAATTTAGTTAAATATTCAATATTTCAACTAATCACTTATTGTTTTTTTAATTTCATTCAGCTTCATTAAAGCCTCTAAAGGAGTTAAAGAATTAATATCAATTCCAACTAGCACATCTTTGATTTTTTTCATCACTGGATCCTCAATATCAAAAAAACTTAATTGTAATTTTTCACTATCCTTAGTACTTCCTTCTTTTCTATATGATTCTAATTTTTTTAATAATAGCTCAGCATTATTAACAACTTGAGCTGGCATACCAGCCATTTTAGCCACGTGAATTCCAAAACTATGATTACTTCCTCCTGATTGAAGTATTCTCATAAATAACATCTCTTTATCTTTCCTTTTTATAGATACATTATAATTTTTTATTCTTGAAAATTGATCTTTCATATCATTAAGCTCATGATAATGTGTTGCAAATAATGTCTTAGCCTGAGTGCTATGGTTATGAATATATTCTGCGATTGACCAAGCGATAGAAACTCCATCATACGTGCTAGTTCCTCTCCCAATTTCATCGAGTAATATTAAACTATTATCACTAATATTATTTAAAATACTGGCTGTCTCATTCATCTCAACCATAAAGGTTGACTCCCCCATAGATATATTATCTGAAGCACCTACACGAGTAAAAATTTTATCAATTAAACCAATATCAGCCTCCTTTGCAGGAACAAAACTACCAATCTGTGCCATTAAGACAATTAATGCTGTTTGTCTTAAAATTGCAGATTTTCCAGACATATTTGGCCCCGTAATCATCATTATCTGTTGATCTAACTTATTTAAATGTAAACTATTAGGTATGTATTTATTTAAACTCTCTAATTGTTGTTCAATAACGGGATGTCTTCCCTTAGTTATTTGAATATCAGTACCATCATTAATATTAGGTCTTGTATAATTATAACGATCGGCAATCTTAGCAAATGATAATAAACAATCTAACTTTGAAATAAGCTGAGCATTTTTCTGCAAACTAGTAACTTGTAATGCAATAGCTTCCATAAGCTTACTATAAAGATCGTATTCAATTATAGCTATTTTTTCTTGAGCAGATAATATCTTAATCTCATAATCCTTTAACTCTTGAGTAATATATCTCTCAGCATTTACTAATGTTTGTTTTCTTATCCAATTATCAGGAACCTTATCTTTGTGAGTGTTTCTAACCTCTAAATAATATCCAAATACATTGTTAAATGAAATCTTCAGTGAAGAAATTGAAGTTCTTTCAATCTCTTCTTGTAACATTTTTTCTAAAAATTCTTTACCCGATCTTTTAATTTCTCGAAGTTCATCCAATTCATCATGAACTCCTTTATTAATTATATTACCCTTATTTAATAATGATGGTGGATTTTCAAATAATTCTTTCTCAATCTTTAAAACCAGATCTGCACAGCCATTCAGTTGCTTCCCTATCAATTTTAAAGAAGAAAGACCTGAATCTTGACATGCATTCTTAATCGGAAGAATAGAGATTAATGAGTGTTTTAATTTTTCAACTTCTTTTGGGCTTATTCTCTTTGTAGAAGCTTTAGAGACTAATCTTTCAAGATCACCTATACTACATATGTTATCCTTAATAATTTTTCGGAAATCTAAATCTTCTTTAAGAAAACTTACAATATCCAATCTTTCATCTATCTCTTTTTTTTCCTTTAAAGGAAGAGCAAGCCATCTAGTTAGTAACCTAGAACCCATAGGGGTCTCCGTCTGATTAATAATATCGATCATTGTTTTAGCTCCCTTATTCGGAGAATAAAAGAGTTCTAGATTTCTAATAGTAAACCTATCCATCCATAAATATTTTTCTTCATTTATTCTTGAAATAGATAAAATATGTGAAGTCTGATGATGTTTTGTTTCCTTAAGATAATACAGTATAACACCAGCACTAATTATGGCTTCGGGTAGATCATTAATTCCAAAACCTTTTAATGAATTTGTTTCAAATTGATTAATTAATAACTCATTAGTGTAATCAAATTTATATTGCCAATCATCAATAGGAAAACAAAAATTATCATAACCAAAATCTTCCTCAAAATTTTTCTTTAAGCTTCTTTGAAATAGAATCTCTGAAGGACTAAAAGACTGAATAAGCTTATTAACATAATCTACATTCCCTCGAGAAACTAAAAACTCACCAGTAGATATATCTAAAAAGGAAACGCCTAACTGATCTTCTCCGTAATAAACAGATGCTAGAAAATTATTTTTCTTACTGTCTAATGTTAGATGGTTATATGAAACCCCAGGGGTTACTAATTCTGTCACTCCCCTTTTAACTATCTTCTTCGTTTTCTTTGGGTCCTCTAATTGATCACATATAGCAACCCTATATCCAGCTCTAACTAATTTTGGTAAATAATTATCTAAAGAATGGTGTGGAAATCCAGCAAGTTCAATTTTCGATGATCCATTTGCTCTATTTGTTAAAATAATATCTAAGATTTTAGAAGCAGTTATAGCATCCTGCCCAAAAGTCTCATAAAAATCTCCAACTCGAAATAATAATAAAGCATCTGGATATTTTCCTTTAATATCATTATACTGCCTCATCAATGGAGTAACTTTAGCTTCTCTATGTTTTTTTTGACTCAAAGATTTATTAATTAATTTAGCAACAAATATAATAGATGAGGAAGTTAAAAAATAATGAATTAAAAAGAATCACAATTGATGAATTTAAATCATCTAAAAAAAAGCCAGTTGTTATAGTCTTAGATAACATACGGAGTGCTCATAATGTTGGATCTATTTTTAGAACATCCGATGCTTTCCTTATTACAAAACTTATTCTTTGTGGTATTACCCCAACACCCCCAAGTAATGAAATTAGAAAATCTGCTCTAGGGTCAACAAATTCAGTAGAATGGGTAAAGGAAGAAGAGACTGGTATCGCAATCAATCAACTAAAAAAAGAAGGATATTATATAGTTGGGGTAGAGCAAGTAGAAGAAGCTACAGAAATTCAAAAGTTTCAGAATAATAAACCTATTGCGCTTATCTTTGGTCATGAAGTCAATGGTATTAGCCAAGAAATAATTGACACTTGCGATGAGATTATTGAGATACCTCAATATGGAACTAAACATTCTTTAAACATTTCTGTATGCGCAGGAATAGTAATGTGGAAGATAGCTGAAATGTATTAGCTGGTTTCTTAAAAAAAGAAGAAACGATAAATAATTTCACAACTTAATTTTATTATTTTTGTGTATATAAAAAAATATAAAATGAAAATCTCAAAACTCATAACTTCAATTATAATAATATCATTTCTTTCTTCATGTGGACTTTCAAATATGTCTAGTAAATTTGAAACTGTCTCTGTAAATGTTATGCCACCAACATTACAAGTTCATGCTGGGAAAGTAGGGGTTACGATTGATGCTAACTTTCCAGAAAAATATTTTGCCAAATCATCAACAATTAAATTTATGCCTGTACTGATTAATGCAAATGGAGAACATCAATTTAAACCAATAACAGTACAAGGTGAAGAAGCGTCTGGGGGAGAAGCAACAATTTTCTATGCAACAGGTGGTAGATTTTCATATAAAGACGAAATAGACTATTCAAAAAGTATGATTGAATCAACGCTTGAATTAAGAGCGGTAGGTAAATCTAAAGACAAAGAGATAGTTTTTGAATCAAGAAAAATTGCTACTGGTGTTTTAGCTACCTCTACAAGAGTGCAAAATACTGAAGATCTTGCATTTGCCAAAAGCAATTATGAAAAAGAAACTATTTTAGAAGAATCTGCAATTATCTATTTCCTAGTAAATCAAAGCAACATTAGACCAACAGAGAAAAGTGATGATGACATTAAAAGACTTGAAGAATTTGCAAGCAAAGGAAATAAAACACACTCAATTGAAGTGAAATCATTTGCTTCTCCAGAAGGATCTGTAGATTTAAATGATAATGTTTCTGACAAAAGAGCTGCAAGTACCCTACGATATGCCAAAAAAATTCTTAAAAAGGTGAAACTTGATGGCGCAAACAATCATGAGTTATATACTGAAAAATCTGAAGGAGAAGACTGGGAAGGATTTAATAAATTAATGCGTAGCTCAGAAATTAAGGACAGACGAAGAATCACCAAAATTGTAAATTCTGTTGAAGATTTAGAAAAAAGAGAGCAAGCAATTAGAGATATGGCAGAAATATATGATGCCATTGAAAAAGACGTATTACCTCAATTAAGAAAGGCTGAAATAACAGTTAGATCATTTGAACCTAAAAGGACAGATGCTGAAATTTCAGAACTTGCTCAAACAAATCCGGCTGAACTGGATATTAAAGAGCTATTATATTCTGCATCTCTTACAGATGATAATAATAGTAAAATAGTAATCTTTAACACTGCTAGTGAAATTCATAACGATTGGCGAGGATATAATAATGTAGCCTGTCTATTACTTAACTCTGGGGATATTAATGAAGCAAAAAAATATCTTGCAAAAGCAGAAAAATTAAATGCTCAATCAACAAATATCCAAAACAACAAAGCTGTAATTGCTGTATGGGAAGGAAATTTCTCTCTAGCAAAAAAACTATACGGAAACTCTACAACACAAAAAAACAAAGCTCTCTTAGATCTTAGAACAGCAAATTACAAGAAAGCAAGTCGATTCTTTAAAAACAAGAAATCACATAATGCTGCACTAGCTAAAATATTAGATGGGAAAAACAGCACATGTAATGAAAAAACAGCTGCATGTGATTATCTTAATGCTATCTCATCGGCAAGATCAGCAAATGAAGATATGCTTATAAAAGCATTGAAAAGCGCTATTAATAAGGACGGTAAATATAGAGAAGAAGCTAAAAGTGATCTAGAATTTATTAATTATAGAGATAACGAGAAATTCCGGAACTTAATTAACAACTAAATTTAAAATATTATTTTCTCCTGCACTCCTATTTGATATTCATTGTCAATTAGTCCCTTGATTCTATTATATATATCATTATTATCAATAAAATCAACATTTGTTATATCTAAAATTAAAACCGGTGATTTTCTCTGTTTTTTTAGATAATCTAAATAACTTTCTTGTATAGATTCTAGATACTCGTCTTTTATATCTAATTCAAAAGCCCTACCTCTTTTCTTTATATTATACTGTAATCTTTTAACATCTGCATGTAAATATATTAGCAAATCAGGATAAGGTAATGATGAAAGCATGATCTCAAATAATTTATTAAACAATAATAACTCATCGCTTTGAAGATTGTTCTGTGCAAATATTTTTGATTTCATAAAAAAATAATCAGCAACCTTAGTTGAAAAAAACAAATCATCAATCCACTTATTCTTAAGCTGATGATATCTTTCTGACATAAAAAACAACTCAAGTGAAAAGCCATGTTTTTCAGGGTCTTTATAGAATTTGGGCAAAAAAGGATTCTCTGCAAATGATTCTAGAATTAATTCCGCATTATAATCGCTAGCTATTTTTCTAGATAGAGAAGTTTTTCCAGAGCCTATATTTCCCTCTATTGCTATAAACTTATGCTTCATAAATTTCTACTTTCTCTGTATCAACACATTCCTCTAATAACTGCGAAATATTCTTGTTATATTTTGGATGATTTAAATTACCTGCTATCTCAAAAAGAGGTTCTAAAACAAATCTTCTCTTCGAAATATATCTATGTGGTATACATAAATCTGAACTTTCTATAATCTCATCATTAAAAAAAAGGATATCAATGTCTATTATTCTTTCTCCCCATTTCTCAACTCTTACCCTACCCATATCTTTTTCAATAACAAGGATAGAATCTAATAACCTAAATGGATCTAGTTTTGTATTTAATAAAAGAGCTTGATTAAGAAAAAAGCTCTGATTATCTACACCCCATGGTGAACTTTCATATATCTTAGATTTCTTCTCTATTACCCCTAAATCCTTAGAAATAGAAAATTCTGCTGCTTTTAAAAATTTTTTTCTATCACCAATATTACTTCCTAATTGCAAATAAACAGTATTCATATATAATTAAAATTAAGACATTTAAATTTAAATAAAATATAGATTTTAGACTTATATTTGTGAAGATTAATTTAAGACATTCAATATGAAAAAATTTATAAAAAATGTGCTCTCAACATTAATAGGGATTATACTGTCTTTTGCTGTTATTGTGATTGTATTAATTGGGATCCTGTCAATCGCATCATCACAAATGAATAATAATGAAAAACCCATTAAGGAAAACTCAATATTAAAAATTGATCTATCAAGTGAAGTAGTAGAAAGATCATCATCAAATCCCCTCTCAAATATCGACTTCACAAATCCTGAACCAAAAAAACAAATTGGACTTAAAAAAATATTAGATAATATAGAAAAAGCTAAGAGTGATAAGAATATCATTGCAATATACATTTATAGTCCATTTGTCAATGCAGGTTTATCTAAGACTGAGGAAATTCGAAATAAACTACTTGAGTTTAAAAAATCAGGTAAACCAATTATTTCTTACAATGAAATATACTCAACTAAAGGTTATTATCTTTCTTCAGTAGCAGACAAAATTTATTTAAATCCAATGGGAATAATTGACCATAAAGGAGCTGCTGCAACAATTATGTTTTTTAAAGGTCTACTAGAAAAACTCAATATTGATATTCAAATTTTCAAAGTTGGTAAATTTAAAAGTGCAGTAGAGCCTTTTATATTGGATAAGATGAGTTCAGAAAATAGAATACAATTAAAATTAATGTTAAATAGCTTGAATGACAATATAATGGATAGCATTGCAAGTCAGCGAAATTTATCGCTGGAAAAAGTACAGAGAGATGCTGATCAATTAACATTAACCTCAGCACAAATATGTCTAGAAGAAGGTTATATTGATGGATTAATATATGAAGATCAAATTGAAGATACGCTAAAAGCAATGTCAGAAGAAAATAAACTAAACCTTATTTCACTAAAAAATTACTCATCTATCAAAACTAAGAAGAAAGATATAAGCAGAAATAAAATTGCTATTGTATATGCTAATGGTGAAATTAATTCTGGAGAAGGAGATCTCTCTAATATCGGATCAAAAACAACCTCAGCTGCTATCAAAAAAGCTAGAGAAGATAAGAATGTTAAAGCAATTGTTTTAAGAGTAAATTCTCCTGGGGGAAGTGCTCTTGCTTCAGATGTGATTTGGAGAGAAACAACTCTTGCAAAGAAAGTAAAGCCACTTGTTGTTTCTATGGGAGATTATGCTGCTTCTGGTGGTTATTATATTTCTTGTGCTGCAGACACAATTGTTGCGAACCCTACTACTTTAACAGGTTCTATTGGAGTCTTTGGTATGATTCCTAATATGAAAGATTTTTATGAATCAAATTTTGGAATTACTATTGATACTGTCAAGACAAACAAATACTCTGACATGGGAATAAATAGAAGACTAACAACTTATGAGAAAAATTCGATTCAAAAAGGTGTTGAAGATATCTACACTGATTTTATTACAAAAGTTGGAAAAGGAAGAAATATGTCAAATGATGCTGTAGATGAAATTGGTCAAGGAAGAATATGGTCTGGCTATGATGCTAAGGAAATAGGTCTTGTTGATGTATATGGGGGACTTGAAAAAGCAATATCTATTGCTGTAGAACTAGCTGAAATAGAAAACTACCGCGTTATATCCTTACCAAAGGAAGAAGACCCTCTAACAAAAATAATTAATGATTTAAAACAAACCAAGCTCTCTAATTTATTAAATGATGAATTTGATTTTATTAATACACAGCATATAAAAACTATAAAAAACTTAATAAAATCAGATAATATCCAAACTCGTATTCCTTACTTAATTGAATTAGAATAATGATCCTTGAGATATTTCTTCTTCAAAAGAAATGTCAGCTATAAAACCCTCATGCGCTCTTACATTAAAAACTTGATTATTATCAAGTAGAAGATATTGCCCTTTTATACCTTTTAAAATTCCTTCGACACAATCATTCTTCTCAAGCTTCAGGCTTTTAACTTTAGTAGGATATTATGAGACTGGATATTTAATCTCAGTAACCGTATTATCCTCTAGGATATATTTTTTAAAATCATCAGGAACATAATTAGAAAGCTCGGATTTAATCTTCACTAGATCAATATACTTAGGCTCTCCAGATAACATTTTCCTCCAATTTGTCTTGTCAGAAACATGCTTTTTAATAGAAACCTCAATATCACCAGAAAATCTTCTATTTGGAACTTCGGCTAGAATTATTGCTTGACTAGCGCCTTGATCCATCCACCTAATTACTCCCTGACTAGACCTAGTAATCCCTACTTTAATTCCACTTGAATTTGCTAAATAGACATAATGTGGTGCTAACTGAAATTCCTTTTCCCATTCTAAATCTCTTTCTTCAATATCTAGATGAGCAGTACAAAGTTCGGGTTTAAAAATACTTTGAGATGCAAGTGGAGAATTCCAGAAACAATTATAACAAAAACCTGATCTATAAAACTTACTCATTATTTTGTTACATTGACAAATCACTTTTCCTCTCCAATTAATCTTAATTCTTTTACCAATCAGATTATTTAAAAAGTAATCTTGCTTATTAATATTCAAAGAATAATGAACGGCATCATTTAATGATGTATTCATCTTTTTAATTATATTAGAATGCATATTTTTGTAATCTTTAAAGTCTAAATATATTGTTTTTTGATAAAATTCCCTTTTAAAAATCACATTCTTTCAACTTTATTAAAAAGACGTATTAAGCAAATTAATATAATTAGCGAGAGTCCTTTCAAGACTCAAAAAAATACATTCCATAAGCTAATTAATCAAGGAAAAAAAACAAAATTTGGTTCTAATCACAATTTTAAAGATATTGATAACTATCATAGTTTCATGGATAACATTCCTGTTAGGACATATGAAGAAATATTTCCTTACATAGAAGAAACAAGAACAGGAAAAGAGAATATTTTATGGCCTGGAAAGATAAATTTATTTGCAAAATCTTCGGGAACAACAAATGCTAAAAATAAATTTATCCCATTGAGTAATGAAACATTATATAATTGCCATTTTAAAGGAGGTAAAGATATGCTAGCATTATATCTAAACAATAATCCGGAAAGTAATTTTTTTAATGGAAAAGGAATCATTATTGGAGGTTCTACAACAAACCATAATAATCTCACAGATGGCGACATATCTGCTATCCTATTAGATAATTTCCCATTCTGGGTAAATACACATCGAATCCCTGATCTTAAAACTTCAATAATGAAAGATTGGAATAAAAAATTAGATAAAATCACATCCCAAGCAATTAATCAAAACATTACAAATTTATCTGGAGTCCCATCATGGATGCTTATTCTACTAAATAATATAATAAAAAAAACAGGTGAAAATAACATATCTGAAATTTGGCCAAATATTGAACTTTACATACATGGAGGAATAAACTTTGTCCCATATAAAAATCAATTTAAAAAGCTAATCCCATCTAAGAAAATGAAGTACCTTGAGACATATAATGCTTCAGAAGGTTTCTTTGCCATTCAAGATAAAAATGATAATAACGATATGCTATTAATGCTAGACTATGGTATTTTTTATGAATTTATAGAAAAAAATAAGTTGTCCAGTGCTTCAAAAGATTCTATAACAATAGAAAATGTGAAAAAGAATACTGAATATGCAATGATTATAACAACAAACTCAGGTTTATGGAGATATCTAATTGGAGATATTATTGAGTTTACATCAATAAATCCTTTTAGAATAATAATTAAAGGAAGAACTAAAAACTGCATTAATACATTTGGAGAGGAGTTAATGGTTCATAATAGTGATTATGCATTAAGTGTGGCATGTAAAGAGACCAATAGTGAGCTAGTTGATTATACTGTCGCTCCTATATATATAAATAAAAATGCTGGCGCACATGAATGGGCAATAGAATTTAAGAAACCACCTAAATCCATTACTAAATTTGAAAAAATATTAGATCTTAAGATAAAAGAAGTCAATTCTGATTATGAAGCAAAAAGATTCAATAACTTAATCATAAAAGAACCCAAAATAAACATTATTAATACTGGAGTCTTCTTAAAATGGTTAGATAGTAGAAAAAAACTTGGGGGACAAAATAAAATCACAAGATTAAACGAAGACAGAATATTAATTGAAGAAATAAAAAGAATAAACAATGGAAGTTTTCAACAATAATTTATCTGATTAATTTTTTAATTCTTCAATAAAAATTCTTTTTTATATTAGTAAAAAAATAACAACATGCATATTGCTATAGCCGGAAATATTGGTTCAGGAAAAACAACATTAACAACCTTACTATCAAAACATTTTAAATGGAAAGCACATTATGAAGATGTTGAAAACAATCCATACTTAAATGATTTTTATAAAGAAATGCAAAGATGGGCTTTTAATCTACAGGTGTATTTTCTAAATAGTAGGTTTAGGCAAATCATTGATATTAAAAATAGCGGAGACAAATATATTCAAGACAGAACAATTTATGAAGATGCTTATATATTTGCTCCGAACCTGCATTCTATGGGTCTTATGAGCTCTAGAGACTTTGAGAATTATAAGGAAATATTTAATCTAATGGATAGTTTTATTCAAGGACCTGATCTACTTATATACCTAAGAGCTTCAGTTCCAAAATTAGTAGAACAAATCCAAAAAAGAGGTAGAGACTATGAGAACAGTATCAGATTAGACTATCTAACTAGACTTAATGAAAGATATGAAGCATGGATTGATGAGTATACTAAAGGGGAATTACTTATAATTGAGGTAGATAATATTAACTTCTCAGAAAATCAAGACGAGCTTGAAGAAATAATAAATAAGATAGAAACTAAATTAAAGAAATTAGCTTAATTATTTCTTTCCTTTAAAATTAATCACCATCTCATTAACTAAGATCTCTCCTTTAAGATAAGTAACCTCATCTTTTCTAAGATCATAATATATTTCTACTTCTCTGTCTTTCCCAACAATATTTAACATACCACCAATCTTATAAGGATAGAGATCTTTATCAGAATTCGTAAATGTAGAGCTCATTGCTGTAAATACAATAGGTTCTTTACAATTTGAAATAAACTGCTCACACTTTGCTCCACCAGAATTACATGTTAAATCATTACTTAATGTAATAGTTTGTAGCCTATTCTCACTATATCCAAAATCATCAGCTATCGTCAATATTACAACGTTTTCACTGTCAACTACTTTGTACGCTTCTTCTATAGTCTGAATATTGTTATTTTCAATCTGAGTACTTGATACATTAGTCAATGATGGAGCAATTACTAATGCAACCACAGACATTAACTTTAAAAGAATATTTAGCGAAGGGCCTGATGTGTCTTTAAATGGATCTCCTACAGTGTCACCAACAACTGCAGCTTTGTGAGCCTCCGTTCCTTTTCTTCCCTGCTCTTCAATCATCTTTTTTGCATTATCCCAAGCTCCTCCAGCATTTGACTGAAATATAGCCATCAAGACTCCAGTTGTAGTAACTCCAGCTAATAATCCACCAAGCATTTCAGCTCCTCCAATATATCCTACTAATACAGGAACTAAAATTGCTAATAAACCAGGAGCAACCATTTCTTTAATAGATGCCTTTGTTGAAATATCAACACACTTATCATATTCTGCAACACCATTAGCTGCATCAAATATTTTCCTATCTGATTCTGATGCTTTTGACATATCTGAATCATATTTTCTCATAACCTCTAAGGCTGCTTTAAGAGCAGGAATATCTCTAAACTGTCTTCTAACTTCCTCAATCATCGCCATTGCAGCTCTTCCTACAGCATTCATTGATAGAGCAGAAAACACAAATGGTAACATACCACCAACTAATAATCCTGCCATAATTTTAGGTTGAGACACATCAATAGATTCAATACCTGCAGTCTTCATAAATGCAGCAAATAATGCTAGAGCCGTTAAAGCAGCAGATGCAATTGCAAATCCCTTCCCAATTGCAGCAGTTGTGTTACCTACTGCATCTAATTTATCTGTTCTTTCTCTTACTTCAGAAGGAAGCTCAGCCATCTCAGCTATTCCTCCAGCATTATCAGAAATAGGACCATATGCATCAACAGCTAATTGAATCCCTGTATTGGCTAACATTCCTACAGCAGCAATAGCAATACCATATAATCCTGCAAAATGATTTGAAACAATAATAGCAGAAGCAATTAAAATAATTGGCATTGCTGTAGACATCATTCCAACACCTAAACCAGCAATAATTGTTGTAGCTGAACCAGTTTCTGATTGCTCAACAATTGAATTGACAGGTTTAGTACCAGTACCTGTATAATATTCTGTTGCTTTTCCAACCATTAAACCAGCAACTAAACCAGCAATTGTTGCCCAAAATACACCCATTGATGTATATTCCATTCCATTACTTACCCATGTTTCAGGAAGCATGGTATCTATAATGAAATAAGACGCAACTAACATTAGTGCTGCAGAACCAAATTCCCCTAAATTAAGTGCTTTATGTGGAGAACCACCATCCTTAACTTTAACAAGGAATGTTCCTAGAATTGACATTACAATACCAACAGCAGCTAAAACTAATGGTAAATAAACAGCTCCTAAACCATCAAAATTAGCTCCAAATTCAGGTAATGTAGCATATACAGCACCTAAAACCATTGTAGCTATTATTGACCCTACATATGATTCAAAAAGATCTGCTCCCATTCCAGCAACATCTCCTACATTGTCTCCTACATTATCAGCAATTGTTGCTGGATTTAAAGGATGGTCCTCAGGTATACCTGCTTCCACCTTTCCAACAAGATCTGCACCAACATCAGCAGCTTTTGTATATATTCCTCCTCCAACACGTGCAAAAAGAGCAATTGATGATGCTCCTAATGAAAAACCAGAAAGAACATTTAATACCATATCAAGATTATCACCCCACATACCTTGATATATAAAAAGTAAAGAACTTAAACCAAGAACTCCAAGACCAACTACGCCTAACCCCATCACTGCACCACCAGAAAAAGCTACTTCAAGCGCTTTACCTAATGATGTTCTAGCTGCTTGAGTTGTTCTAACATTAGCCTTTGTAGCTACTTTCATTCCAATAAATCCTGCTAATGCAGAACATATTGCTCCTACTATAAAAGAAACTGCAACTAAACCATGAGATGTTTCTTCATTTGATCCTTTAAAAAATAGTAAAATTGCTACTGCAACTACAAATACAGACAATACTTTGTATTCTGCCTTTAAAAACGACATTGCTCCATCAGCAATATTCTTAGCAATTTTAGACATTTTTTCGTCACCTTCATCTTGTTTAGAGACCCATGCATTTTTCCAAAATACAAATCCTAATGCTAAGACTCCAAAAAGTGGTAAATATGATACAATAATTTCCATCGTGTTTTATTTTTATTTGTTTTTATTCGTGTGCAAAAATAATATTTTTGTTTAAGTAAGGCATCCTTTATTAACTAATATAATATAATACATATTTATCACGAGTAAGCGTTGATATTTTTTATTAAAAAACTAAATTTAATTTAATGGATTTAGTTAGCTTTGTTTACTAAATTATTAAGACAAAAAAAATGAAAATCTTAGTTTGTATAAGTAGCGTTCCTGACACCACATCAAAAATTAATTTCACTGAAAATAATACTAGATTTGACACTAATAATATTCAATATGTAATTAACCCATATGATGAATTTGGATTAACAAAAGCAGTAATGCTAAAAGAGAAATTACAAGCAACTGTTACCGTTGTAACAGTTGGAGAATCATCTGTTGAGCCAGTTATGAGAAAATCCCTTGCTATAGGAGCAGATAATGCAATAAGGATAAACTTTACTCCAGAAGACAGCTATTCAACTGCAAAAGAAATATCTAATTATGTAAAGAACAATCCTTATGATATTATAATTGCAGGTAAAGAATCTAGCGATTATAACGGTGGGGCAGTTCCAGGTATTATTGCTGAGATTTTAGATATTCCATTTATAAATGCATGTAATGGTTTAAATATCGATGGTGATAACGCAGAATTAAGCAGAGAAATTGATGGAGGTACTGAAAGGCTAAAAATCAAAACTCCTTTTATTATTGGTGGACAAAAAGGATTAGTTGAAGAACGTGAACTAAGAATTCCAAATATGAGAGGGATAATGACCGCAAGAACAAAACCATTAGAAGTTATTGATCCCTCTGAAAAGATAAGCCTTACAGAATCTGTATCATTTGATAAACCAAGACCAAAAGGAGAATGCAAAATAATCTCTAAAGACAATATCAATGATCTGGTTAATGAGCTTCATAATGTTGCAAAAGTTATATAATTTAAAAAATAAAATATGTCAATATTAGTATATGCAGAAAACTGGGATGGTAGATTTAGAAAAAGTGCTTTTGAAGCAATTTCATATGCAAAAAAAGCATCTATACTTTTCCAGACTAATGTAAAAACAATATCAATAGGTGCAGTTGATAATACTGAGTTGGAGAGATTGGGAGAGTTTGGTACAGATAAAATTATCTCCTATCCAAACATCAACAAAAGTAATGGAAAAGCTATAGCGCTAATTTTAGAGCAAGAGGCTAAGGATTGCAAACTAATTATCTTATCAAATACCTTTAATGCAAAAACGATTGCTCCAAGGGTTTCAGCCAAATTAATGGCCGGATTAATAACAAATGTTATATCTCATATAGATAATACTGAAAATATCTGTATCAAAAGACAAGCCTTTTCATCCAAAGCTATTGAAAAAACTAAACTTAATTCAAATATTGGTGTTTTAACAATTGCACCAAATGCTTTTGAGATTAATCCAAATCCTGGAGATTGTGAGATTGAAATTAATAACAAAGAAATAGAATCAGATGTAGTTGTATTAGGAAAAGATGTAAATAAAGGTAAAATATCTCTATCGGAAGCAGAAATTGTTGTTTCTGCAGGGAGAGGACTAAAAGCTGCTGAAAACTGGGGTATGATAGAAGAACTAGCTGACGTTTTAGGAGCTGCAACAGCATGCTCAAAACCTGTCTCTGATATTGGATGGAGGCCACATTCTGAACATGTTGGTCAAACAGGGAAAGCAATTGCGCCAAATCTATATATTGCAATTGGAATTTCTGGAGCCATACAACACCTTGCTGGAGTAAACTCATCTAAAACCATGGTAGCCATTAACACAGATCCAGAAGCCCCTTTCTTCAAAGCTGCAGATTACGGGATTATAGGAGATGCTTTTGAGGTAGTTCCTGAGTTAATTACAGAAATTAAAAATTTCAAAAACAATTAATCTTGGATCTAATTCAACTAAATATATCTGCAATAAGACAAAGTGACTCTCAGAATAATGCTTATGTTCTACTTCTTAATGAAACGGTTGGAAAGAGGCAATTACCTATTGTAATTGGATGGTGTGAAGCACGGGCTATTGCGGTTGCCTTAGATAATAAAGAACAAACTGAAAGGCCACTAACACATGATCTGTTTAAATCATTTGGAGATAGTTTTAATATAACCATTAATAAGATTGTTATTCACAAACTAGTTGAAGGGGTTTTTCACTCTACATTCTATTGTAAAAATATTGCTTCAAATGAAGAGACTGAAATTGATGCAAGAACTTCTGATGCGATAGCAATAGCAATACGGTTTTCATGTCCAATATTTACATATGAAGAGATACTCTCTAGAGCAGCAATATTAATAAATGATCCCTCAAAACACACGAAAAAAGAAAAAGAAAAAGAAAAAGAAATAAGTATGTATAGCCTAAAGGAATTACAAGAATCTCTACAAGAAGCTATCAAGATTGAAAATTATGAAAAAGCATCTGTTATAAGAGACGAAATTAAAAGAAGGACATCATGAGATACTTTTTGTTTTTTGTTATAAATCTTATATTTACTTTTTCTCTTTCAGCAGAAGAAGACACATCAGATTGGTTAAACTATTCCTCAAAATGGTTTTTTTCAGAAATAAAATCTGAAAATTCTAGCAATACACAATTTAACAAAAGAGATTACCTGTTAATTAATGACAACAATACATTTGAGTATAAAATTTCTAAAAAAAATTTATTTGCCAAAGGCACATGGACCCTTAATAACAATTTGATAGTTTTTAATTATTCTCTTCCTTCTGATACAACAAGAGAATATTTAATAGATTATACTGAAGATAAATTAATATTATTTGAGAATAATATTAATTATATTTTTTCAAAAAACCCAATAATTACAAAAAGCAAGACATCTATACTTAACAAAATACTTCGAGGAATACTTGGCTTGATTTCTCTAATCTTTTTAGCATTCCTATTTAGTAGAGATAGAAAAAATATTAATTGGTCTTTAGTAATTAAAGGTTTATTAATTCAAGTACTATTAGCAATATTAATTCTAAAAGTACCAATCATACAAGATATTTTTGAATGGATAAGCTCTTTATTTGTAACTGTTTTACAATTCTCTAAACAAGGAGCATTATTTTTGTTTGGAGATACATTAGTGAATAGTAATGAATTTGGAGCAATCTTTGCTTTCCAAATCTTACCTACAATTCTATTCTTTTCAGCACTAACTAGTCTTCTTTTTTATTTAGGTATATTACAAAAAATAGTCTTTGCTTTTGCTTATATAATGAAGAAAACATTGAGACTATCAGGAGCTGAAAGTTTATCTGCTGCTGGAAATATCTTTCTAGGACAAACAGAATCACCACTTCTAATTAAACCATATATTGAGAAGATGACAATGTCAGAATTATTATGCTTAATGTCTGGAGGAATGGCTACAATAGCTGGAGGTGTACTAGCAGCATATATAGGTTTCCTTGGGGGTAATGACCCAGTACAGCAACTTTTCTTTGCGAAACATCTTTTAACTGCCTCTGTTATGTCAGCTCCAGCAGCTGTTGTTTTAGCTAAAATATTATTACCAGAAACTGAAGAAATTAATGAAGATATGACCATCTCAAATGAAAAACTTGGCTCTAATTCATTTGAAGCAATTAGTATCGGAACAGGCCAGGGTGTTAGATTAGCAATAAATGTTGGTGCTATGTTATTAGTTTTTATCGCATTTATAACTATGATTAATTATTTCTTAAAAGATTTTTTTGGTGATATTACAGGTTTAAATAATTCAATCATTTCATTAACTAATGGACAATATACAGGGCTAACTTTAGAATTTCTTTTAGGTTACATACTTGCTCCTTTAACTTGGTTAATGGGAGTATGTAAAGAAGACATGATATTGGTAGGTCAACTTCTAGGCGAAAAGACAATACTTAATGAATTTGTAGCCTACATATCTCTATCTGATCTAAAAGAGAGTGGAAGATTCTTTGAAGAAAAATCAATAATTATTTCAACCTATATTCTATGCGGTTTCGCGAACTTCCTGTCAATTGGAATACAAATTGGAGGGATTGGATCTTTAGCACCAAATCGAACCAGTGATCTGTCAAGACTTGGAATTTTAGCATTAATTGCAGGAACATTAGCATCATTATTAACAGCAGTTATAGTAGGAGCAATACTTTAGTAATGAAACAATATCTAGATCTAATGGAGCATGTGATGGAGAATGGAACTCTAAAAACTGACAGGACAGGAACAGGTACAAAAAGTGTTTTTGGACATCAAATGAGATTTGACTTATCTAAAGGGTTTCCTTGTATTACAACAAAGAAATTACACCTAAAATCTATTATCCATGAATTACTATGGTTCTTAAAAGGGGACACAAATATTAAATACCTAAATGATAATGGAGTTAGAATATGGGATGAATGGGCAGATAAGGAAGGTAATCTAGGACATGTATATGGATATCAATGGCGAAGTTGGCCTACTCCTGATGGAAAACATATTGATCAAATAAAAAAAGTAATTGAGCAATTAAAACAACATCCAGATAGCAGACGGATTATAGTAAGCGCATGGAATGTAGGTGAACTTGAAATAATGGCTCTACCTCCTTGTCATACTTTTTTTCAATTTTATGTAGCAGACAATAAATTATCATGTCAATTATATCAAAGAAGTGCTGATATTTTTCTAGGTGTCCCATTTAATATAGCTTCTTATGCATTATTAACAATGATGATGGCTCAAGTTTGCAACCTAGAATTAGGGGATTTTATTCATACCTTAGGAGATGCTCATATATATACAAATCATTTTGAACAGACTAAACTTCAATTAAGTAGAGCTCCTAAAAAACTACCTAGAATGGAGATTAATGAGAAGATTAGAGATATCTTTGATTTTAAATTTGAAGATTTTGAACTAGTTGATTATGATTTTCACCCACATATCAAAGGGAAAGTTGCTATCTAATTAAATAGAAGATATTATGAAAAAGATTATTGTCTTAGGAGCAGGATTAGTTGGTAGAGTAATGACTGAAGATTTAGCTAAAGACTATGAGGTTACATCAATAGACATCTCTCAAGAAAATCTAGACAACATTAATGCAGAAAATATAAAAAAGATTTGTGCTGATATTTCAGATTCAGAATCTTTAAAAGAGTATATAAAAGATTGTGATTTAGTGATAGGAGCAGTACCTGGATTTATGGGTTATAAAATGATGAGAGATGTTATTGAAGCTAAAAAAAATATTGTGGACATATCATTTTATCCAGAAGACCCATTTGGACTTGATGAACTAGCTAAAAAAAACAATGTTATTGCAATTATGGATTGTGGAGTAGCTCCAGGAATGGGTAATATAATCTTTGGTCATCATAATAATAGCATGCAAATATCAGATTACGAATGTCTTGTAGGGGGACTTCCTGTAAAGCGAGAATGGCCATATGAATATCAAGCTGTTTTTTCACCGATTGATGTCATTGAAGAATATATAAGGCCTGCAAGATTTGTCCAAAACAAACAACTAATTGTTAAAGAAGCGCTATCTGAAACAGAATTAATAGAATTTGACGAGATTGGGACATTAGAAAGCTGGAATTCTGATGGACTTAGAAGTTTGATTAAAACTATGTCACACGTTCCAAATATGATTGAGAAAACACTAAGATATCCAGGCTGTGTCGAATATCTAAAAGTATTACGAGAAAGCGGATTTTTCTCATATGATGAAATAAACATTAATGGCACTAACATTCGACCAATAGACGTAACTTCTAAACTCCTTTTCCCTAAATGGGAAATGAAAGAGGGAGATCAAGACTTTACTGTAATGAGAATAATTATTAAAGGAAAAGAAAATGAGAAAGAAGTAATCTACAGATATAATCTTCTAGATAGATATCAAGATAATACTATCTCAATGGCAAGAACAACTGGCTACACCTGTACAGCGGTTGCTAATCTAGTATTAGAAAATAAATATACACGAATTGGAATCTCCCCCCCTGAATTTTTAGGAGACCATTTTAAAGAGGTACGAGGCTATCTGAAAAATAGAAATGTTCATTATAACTTTAGTAAAATAAAATGATTACTTCAATCATTGTAGCTGTTTCTGCCAATAATGTTATTGGAAAAGAAAATAATTTAATTTGGCATCTGCCTATTGATATGAATTTCTTTAAAGACACAACTACAAATCACCATGTTATAATGGGAAGAAAAAATTTCGAATCAATCCCTCATAAATACAGACCTCTTCCAAATAGAAAGAATATCATAATTACAAGGAATAAAAACTATATAGCGGAAAACTGTATAATAAAAAATAATCTAAAAGATGCCCTGAAAGAAGCAAGGGATAGTGATGAAGATGAAGCATTCATAATTGGTGGTGGGGAAATCTATAAATTAGCCCTCCAAAAAAATTTAGTTGACAGAATCTACCTAACAAGAATACACTATGAATTTGAAGGAGACACTTTTTTTCCTTCTCTTTCTTCAGAATGGAAGGAAATTAATAAAGAAGATTTCCTTAAAGATGAAAAACATAAATATAACTTTACATTTTTTACATATGAGAAAACAATATAACATTAAAAAACTATTAATAATATCATCTATAATTCTTACTGCAATTTATTCTTGTGAAGATGAAAATCTTATTAACCCTATTGACCAAAGAAATTTACACTCAAGTAACGATTATCTACTAATCCAAAAGACAATAATTGATATTGAAAGAGAAATTGAAGTTGGATTTATAACTAGTGAGATAACAAAGAAATCACCCCCATACTATACAAAAATAGATGCAGATACAGCAAATCAAGATACATTAATTATTGATTTTAGTGAAGAAAACTGTTTGCACCTAGGGCAATTAAAACGAGGAGAGATAGTAATTATATATAACGCTTTTATATATGATCCAGGTGCAACAACTAGAATATCATTTAAAAACTTCTACATAAATAACAGATTAGTTGAAGGAAATATATCTTCAGAAAATATGGGGCCAAATATTATTGGAAATCAGGTGTTTAATTTAGATGTTGATAGTCTTAGTCTTAGTACCGAAAATGGAGTTATTAATCTAAATGCTAATTATAATAAAGAATTAATTAGTGGATACTCTACAAAGTATCAGTATCTTGATAATGTTTATTTAACTTCCGGATCTGGAACAGGAAATTCGGGTAATGGCAACAACTTTGAGATGACTATTACTGATTCTCTTACTGTTACCCATTCATGTTTTGAGAGTAGTGGCTGTATAATCACACAAGGGAAGGTTGTAATTACGCCAAATAGTTATCAAGATAGAATATTAGACTATGGAGATAGCTTATGCGATTGCAAAATAGATGTAGAGGCTAACAGCAATAATTACTTATTAATTGTAGACTAAGCTACCCTTAATTTATTTAGAACTAACTTACTAAGCTTTTTTGTAGTATAAGCACCTGAGATAACTAACTCATGTTTACTTTTCTGAGATGGTAATTCATACATAGCATCAAGCATTACAGCCTCACAAATTGAACGCAGTCCTCTTGCTCCTAGATCAAATTCTAGAGCTTTATCAACAATCAGGCCAATTGCCTTTCTATCAAAAACTAACTTTACACCATCAATCTCAAACAACTTAATATACTGTTTAGTAATTGCATTCTTTGGTTGGGTTAGAATTTGTACTAAAGCATTTCTGTCAAGAGGCTTAAGGTATGTGATGATTGGCATCCTCCCAATCAACTCCGGTATCAGACCAAAAGATTTCAAATCTTGAGGAGAAATGTACTCTAATAGATTTGTCTTGTCAAACTTATTTTCTTGATCTGTTTTAAAACCAATAGAGCGAGTATTCATGCGAGTAGCAATATGTTTTTCTACCCCATCAAAAGCACCTCCACTAATAAATAGAATATCTTTTGTGTCTAGTGCAATCATTTTCTGATCCGGATGTTTCCTTCCTCCTTGTGGCGGCACATTCACAACAGTACCTTCTAATAACTTTAGCATAGCCTGCTGAACTCCTTCTCCACTTACATCCCTTGTTATAGAAGGGTTATCTCTCTTCCTTGCTATCTTGTCAATCTCATCAATAAATACAATCCCTTTCTTTGCTTTTTCCACATCATAATCAGCTGCCTGTAATAATCTTGATAAAATACTCTCCACATCTTCACCAACATAACCTGCTTCGGTAAGAACAGTTGCATCAGCAATACAAAAAGGAACATTTAATAATCTAGCGATAGATTTTGCTAATAATGTTTTTCCTGTACCAGTTCTTCCAACCATAATTATATTAGACTTCTCAATTTCAACATCATCATCTGAAATTTCTAACTGAGCTATTCTTTTATAATGATTGTAAACAGCTACTGACATCACCTTCTTAGCAAAATCTTGACCTATAACATAATCATCAAGATGAGATTTAATCTCAATAGGTTTTAAAAGCTTAAAATCATCTAATTCTGTAATATCAGAATTTATGGATTTTGAGTCTTGTTCAACAATATTAAATGCCTGTTCTATACATGAACTGCAAATATGCGCATCTGCTCCAGCAATAAGTATTTCTGTATCTTGTTTATTTCTACTACAAAATGAACATTTAACCTGATTATTATCCGACATTACTTTTTCTTTAACACCTCATCAATCATTCCGTAATCTTTTGCTTCTTTTGAAGTCATCCAAAAATCTCTGTCACTATCCTTCCATACTTCATCAAATGATTTACCTGAATGCTCTGAAATAATGGTATACAACTCATTCTTTAATTTCTTAATTTCATTAGCTGTTATTTCTATATCAGATGCTTGACCATGAGCCCCACCAATTGGTTGGTGAATCATAATTCTTGAGTGCTTTAATGCGGTTCTTTTACCTTTAGCTCCAGCACATAGTAAGACTGCCCCCATAGAAGCCGCCATACCAGTACAAATTGTTGAAACATCAGGGTTAATATATTGCATTGTGTCATAAATTCCTAAGCCAGCATACACTCCTCCTCCAGGAGAATTAAGGTAAATAAGAATATCCTTTTTAGCATCAACGGATTCTAGAAAAAGTAACTGAGCCTGAATAATATTTGCAACATAATCATTAATAGGAACTCCTAAAAAGATAATCCTATCCATCATTAATCTAGAAAAAACATCCATACTAGCTACATTCATTTGACGCTCTTCTATAATTGTAGGTGAAATGTAATTTCCATGCATAGATGTAAATTGATCCAGATAAAGACTATTAATTCCTTTATGTTTTGTAGCAAACTTCTTAAATTCTTGTCCGTAATCCATAATTAATTTATTTTTCTGTTGCTAATTTAACAAAATCATCATAAGAAATTGATTTTTGATTAAGTTTGAAAGATTCTTTATAAATAGAAAGTGTTTTCTCATCAAATAATTGATTCGATATCTTCTTTCTTTCTTCTTCATTTTTCAATATATTTTCTGAAATATCAATAATCTGCTTATCATCAGTTGAAGACTGTCCATATTGTTGCATTTGTTTCCTCACAAGTGAGTTTGTAAAATCTAGAAGATCCTCATTATTAACTTTGATTTTATTTTTCTCTAAAATTTTATTCTCAATCAACTGCCACTTTAAACTTTTAGCATACTGAGGATAATCGGTCTCAACTTGCTCTATAGTTAATGGCTTATCAGAAGTTTTAACTAACCACTTCTTTAAAAACTCATCTGGCAAGTCTAATTTAATCTTCTCTACTAAATATAATACAACATCATTTTTTAACATTCTATCACTCTCTACAACAAACGATTGCTCCGCCTCATCTGTTATCTTTTGCTTAAATTCCTTTAACTCTTTAACAACTCCTTCCCCATATACTTTATCGAATAAATTCTTATCAAACTCTGCTGGAGCTAATCTATTAATTCTTTGAACAGTAAACTCAAAAGAATCAGATGATAAATTATGTAATTGATCATGATTAATTTTTAACATCGCAGCAAGATCAGAATGATTAGTAAAGACTTTCATAACATCTAAGATTAATTTATCCCCCGATTTTAAACCAATAAATTTTTCTTTATGTTTTTTATCCTTAATTACATCCATCGAAACGGTCGCATCATTTGATATTCCATTATCCATAAGAGTTCCATTAACATCAAGTTGATTAATTGAACAATAAACTAAATCTCCATCAATAGATATAGATGGATTACTCATCTTACCGTATCTTTTTGCTATATCATTACAATACCCATCAACAAGTTTATTGTCAGCCTTAATATTATAATATGTCAGTTTATCTTTAGTTGTTATATTCACTTCAAAATCAGGAGCAAGACCAATCTCATATTCAAAGACAAAATCAATATTGTTTTCCCAATCTATATCTGGATCAGATATTGGTAATGGACTTCCTAATACTCTAATCTTATTATCAGTAATATGACTATACAGATTATCCTGTAGGATTTTATTAACCTCATCTGCTATTATAGATTTTTTATATTGTTTTTCAATAATAGACATCGGTGTCTTTCCCTTCCTAAAGCCTGGAACTACAGCATCTCTTCTGTATTTTTTTAACACCTCTATTACTTTCTCTATATAATCACTCTCAGAAACCTCAACAGTTAAAGTAGCAATCATCTTCTTAGGTTTGCTTTGCTTAATTTTCATTTCATATATTAATTGGTGGCCAAAAATACACTTATTTATCTGATTATATTAAATATATTTCTTTATAAACAACAACAAAACCTCAACAATATGTTGAGGTTAAATTGTGCGGGTAAAGGGAGTCGAACCCCCACGCCTTGCGGCACTAGATCCTAAGTCTAGCGCGTCTACCAATTCCGCCATACCCGCAGAAGGGGGACAAATATATTATTTTTTTAACATTCCATTATAAATGCCCTATTTAAAGATTCTTTATTTGAGTTTTTATTTACATTTGTTTGAATAAAAAATATTTATAATGAGTCTAACAATAAAAGGAAAATTAAGCAGAAAATTGAGTGTAGAAAATGGAACCTCAAAAGCCGGTAAAGAATGGCAAAAACAATCATTCCTAGTTGATACTGGGGCACAGTATAATCCTGAAGTATGTTTTCAACTCTTTGGTGAAGAAAAAATACAAATGCTATCACATCATAATGAAGGTGATCAAATAGAGGTGTCTTTTAATCTATCCTCAAGAGAATATAACGGAAGGTATTTCCATAATGTGGATGCCTGGAGAATAGAAAATCTTGGGACATCTAACCAAAATACAACAGAACCAGATATTCCATCATTTGAAGATAGTGAAAACTCCGATGACGATCTACCCTTCTAACTAATGTCATTTTCTGATAAATTAGGAAAGACTCTAAAAAACATCCTGCCTGCACCATTTACAATTGCTGTATTATTATCGTTCTTAACTTTCTTTCTCGCTTATTTTATATCAGATAAGACTACTGAAGGATCCTACTTCTTTGAAATCCTTTCTTACTGGGAAAAAGGACTTTGGGATAATCAACTTATGGTGTTTGCTATGCAAATGATGTTAATGCTTGTTCTAGGACACAGTTTAGCACTAACAGAAACATTTAAAAAACTAATTAAAAAAGCCACTTTATTTTGCAATAACACCTCAAAAGCTGCAGCAATAGTAACTTTCTCTACCTTAATTGTATCTTTTTTTAATTGGGGCCTGGGATTAATCTTTGGAGCAATATTTGCTAGAAAAGTAGGAGAAAAAAAAAAAAAAAATAAAATAAAAATAAACTATCCCTTAATTGGTGCAGCTGGATATTCTGGCTTAATGATATGGCATGGCGGTATTTCTGGATCTGCGCCGATTAAAATTGCAGAGAAAGGTCACTTTCTTGAAGAAAAGATTGGAGTAATATCTCAAGCAGAAACTATCTTCTCTACTATGAACATATTTATATCTATAACTCTAATCATAATTCTTCCCGTAATAATGTACCTAATCGGAAAGAGAAGTAAATCCACTATAATAAATATTAATGAAGAAGATCAAATTATTCATAAAGAAATAACGGGAGCCGAGAAACTAGACCATTCTCATTTACTTGCTTATCTATTTGGCGGAATAATTTTGACATATTGTTTTTATAAAGCAATAATATTACCTGATTATATCTCTTTAAAATTTATAACACCCAACTTTATTAATCTCTCGCTTCTAGGATTATGCATTATACTACATAGAAAATTCTTCAATTTCCTAACCTCTATTAATGAAGCAATCAAAGGAGCTTCAGGAATATTGATCCAGTTTCCATTATATTTTGGAATCATGGGAATTATGAAACATGCTGGAATGATTGAAATTATATCTGATTTATTTATTAGAATATCTACTGAACAGACATTCCCTGTTTTTACTTTTCTAAGTGCTGGTATAGTAAACATCTTTGTCCCAAGTGGTGGTGGGCAATGGGCTATCCAAGGGCCAATTATAGTAGAATCTGCACTGAAAATTGGTGTTTCGATACCTAAATCTATTATGTCCCTTGCCTATGGAGATCAAATAACAAATATGCTTCAGCCATTCTGGGCACTACCTCTTTTAGGAATAACTGGATTAAAGGCTAAAGAAATCTTACCTTATACATTAATCTTAATGATTATTGGGAGTGTTATTTTTATTAGTGGATTGCTGCTTTTCTAATTTCTTACATCAAATGCATCCCTTAGTCCATTACCTAATATCATAAATGACAGAACCAGACTCATAATAGCAAGTCCAGGAATTATAGCCAAATATGCTTTATCCATTATTATATATGAATAGTGATCTTTTATAATACCACCCCAAGAAGGTGTCGGGGGTTGTGCTCCAATACCTAGAAAAGAAAGACCAGCCTCAATTAATATAGCTGCAGCAAAATTTGCAGCAGATACTACAATTACTGGTCCTATAACATTAGGTAAAATATGCTTAGTTAAAATTCTATATGATGAATATGCTAAAACCTTACTTGCTTCAACATATTCTAATTCTCGAATTGCCATGACTTGACCTCTAACAATTCTGGCTACCTCTACCCACATTGTAAGACCAACAGCAACAAATACTTGCCAGAACCCTTTACCAAGAGCTAAAGTAATTGCAATAACCATTAATAAAGTTGGTATTGACCAAACAACATTAACAAACCACATAATAAGATCATCAATCCTTCCTCTATAAAAACCAGCTAACAACCCTAATGATATGCCAATTAATAATGATATAAAAACAGCAATCAAACCAACCGCCATAGAAACCCTTACTCCATATATAATTCTACTTAAAAGATCTCGTCCAAATCTATCAGTACCAAACCAGAAAGTTTGATCTTCAATAGTATACTCTCCTTGATAACTCAAATAATCATCTGAAGAAAATGGAAGATAATCTAATCCATCAGGAGTTTTCTTATGGCTAGAAATTGGTATCCTAATTACAGAAAGCTTCTTGCCTATCAATGAAAAATCAACAAGCATCTTAGTTTCGGCTTCTTTCTTGGGTATTACAAGAAATTGCGTCTTAGTCATAGGCGGCAAAGTGGCTAACTCTAAATACATTTGATTTGCATATGGTGTCTTATCTGGAATAAATAAATATGAAAAGAAGCTTGTGAAAAAACAGAATGCTATAAATATTAAAGCAAATAATGATGACTTATTAGCAACTAACTTTTTCCATGCAATTTTATTTAAAGAATAACTACTCATTTGTTTTTTACTCTACCCTTCCAACTAAAGGAAAATATATTTGATGTTAATACAATCAAAGTTATATAAAAAGGATATAAAATCTGAACGGGAAGAACCCATTTAATTAACCCCTGCTTTTTAAAAAAATTCAAAACTGGTAAAAAGAAGAGAAAATCTATCATTAATTTAACACAAAACAATACTATAAAGACATTTAGACATGTCTCATCAAAACAAGAAAAAACTAATAATAGAAGCAATGATATATTAACAAAAAGAACTAATAATGAAACCACTATTGCATCAAAATCTTTATAATCAATAGATTTTGAAGCCCAACGAATTCTCTGATTTAGAAACTGTTTAAATCTCAACAGAGGTTTGGTAAAAACTATAGCCTTGTATTTTCTAAGAAAAACTATAGATCCTGGATAAAATTTCTTGACCATATGCAATAAAAAAACATCATCTCCAGAGGATATATTATTCTTACTATAATCATTAACCTGCATAAAAACCTTTTTTCTATATGCCATATTTGCTCCATTACAAAAAATTGGCCTGTTAATACCTATTGCTCCTGCTCCAGAAGCAACTAACGAAAGGAACTCTAAATCCTGTATCTTACTAAAGATGGTTGAAGATTCTTTAAAAGATACTGGTCCTGAAACAAAATTTATCTTCTTATCTGAAAAGGATGAACTCATTAATGTAATCCAATTTGAAGAGAAAAAACAATCAGCATCTGTAGTTATAATTATTTCACTATCAGAAAACTTCACTCCTTTCAAGATGGCTCTTTTTTTTCCGTACTCATCATCATTCATTGATAATAACTTAAGTTTTGGCCAATCTAATTTTTCATTATACAATAAATCCCAACTATTATCCTCTGAATGATCATCAATAATGATAACATCATATAGGTCTCTATCATAATCCTGGCTCTTAAGGTTTTTAATTAATCTTTTAATATTATCTTGTTCATTCCGTATAGCAATAACAACACTTACTCTATATATAGAAGGAGAGAGTTCAATCTTGTTTTTTTGCCATCCTATCATAAAAAGAAAAATCATTAAAACATAAAAGACAAAAATAACTTCTATAAATAATATCATGATTTTCTAAAAAACTTTAAACTAAATATAAAGAATGACCCTATAATGGCAGGAATAATTAAATTAACAACCCATAAAATAAAGGTAGATGACAAAATCCCAATCACATTACTCGAAAACTTCATAAATACTAAAAGAGCAACTGAACCTCTAACACCAATCTCAGCAATTGTTATGGTTGGTGTTAATGTGATAAAGAAGAAGACTAGCATTACTGAAAGAATAGATTCAAAAAAATTAATATCTACTTCAAAAACATGTAATAAAATCAAAAATTGAGAAGAAAAAATAAGATATCTCAAAACAGAATATAATAACACAATCATTAATTCTTTATGTGTATATAAGGATATTACATTTATATATTTATCTAGAAACTTAAAATATCTATAATTACTAATATATTTGACTAATAAAGATGCATTAAAATAAAAAAACAGAAAAAGAAAATTAAAAAAGAATAATAAAATAAAAGAAAAGGACGAAATCTCTATATTAAAAAACGATAACATTGAATTGTCCTGTAAAAAATTTTCATGTAAAATAAAGAAAGATATTGATCCAAATAATATTGTAGTTAACAGTTGAGCCATACTACAAAGAACAGTTATAAAGACAGCCTGTATTCTGTCGCTTTTCTCTAAACAGAAAACTCTCCCGCCATATTCACCAATTCTGTTAGGTGTAAAGGAAGAAACTGTTATCCCCGAAAAGATTGCTCTTAGGGATGTGAAAATAGATATATCTTCAATCTTACTAATCATAAACCTCCATTTTAATGCCTCAACTAACCAATTAATAAACATCATACACACAACAATACTAATTGTTAAATATTTCTCTTTTAGGATAGCGAGTATTGAATCAAATCTAATATTACCTAGATTATCATTGTAAAGCAATTCGTTGTAAATAAAAAAGAATGAAAAAAATACAATTACAATTTTAATTAAAATGCTAAGTGTTTTTTTAATAGGCATTGTTTAGATTTGTATTACAATAATACAAGAAACCAATTGATTAACGATAAAATAATATTAGGAATAGACCCAGGAACAACAATTATGGGTTATGGATTAATCAAGGTTCAAGGAAAAGATATTGAACTAATTAATATGGGAGTATTACATCTCTCAAAATTAAAATCACATGAATTAAAACTGAAAAGAATCTTTGAAAGAACATTACAAATAGTAGAAGAATATAAACCAGATGAGTTTGCTGTTGAAGCTCCTTTCTATGGAAAGAATGTACAGTCCATGTTAAAATTAGGAAGAGCCCAAGGAGTTGCAATGTCAGCAGCTCTTTATAGAGATGTCCCTATATTTGAATATAGTCCTAAAAAAATAAAAATGGCTATAACAGGTAATGGTAATTCTAGTAAAGAACAAGTTGCATCAATGCTAAAATCTCTATTAAATATTAAAGAATTACCAAAACATCTAGATGCTACTGATGGTCTAGCAGCAGCAGTATGCCATTACTTTCAAAGAAACACTTCTTCGATTTCTAAAAATTATTCAGGATGGAAATCATATATAACAGAAAATCCTAAAAAGATCAAATAGCACTACTAATTTGATTGGCGATTTCATTCATTTCTTCATTAGACAAAGAAATTTTTGGTGAATTAAAATTTATCTCACCAACATCATCTATAGGAATTAGATGAATATGTGCATGAGGAACATCTAACCCAATAACTACTATAGAAATCCTTTTACAACTTATTGCTTTCTTCATTGCCTTTGAAATAACTTGTGTAAATTCCCATAACTGTAAATACTCTTCTGTTGCTATATCAAAAATATAATCCACCTCTTTTTTTGGTATAACTAATGTATGGCCTCTCTTTAATGGATTAATATCAAGGAAAGCTAAAAAATTATCATTCTCATGAATTTTAAATGAAGAAATCTCATTTCTAACAATCTTAGAAAAGATACTAGACATCTTTAGAAAGTAATATTTAAAATCTCAAACTTTATTGTCCCATTAGGAATAGTAATATCAACAATATCACCAACCTCCTTACTTATTAACCCTTTTCCAATTGGTGAACTTGCAGAGATCTTCTTTTGTGAGAAATCAGCCTCAGATTCTGATACAATAGTATAAGTCATCTCACTTTCATTCGCTATATTTTTAATTGTAACCTTTGACAATAATGAAACTCTAGAATCATCTAATTTACTCTCATCAATAATCCTAGCATTACTTATTTCTATCTCTAACTTAGCAATTCTAGCCTCTAGTAAACCTTGGGCTTCTTTAGCTGCATCATATTCAGCATTCTCAGATAGATCGCCTTTATCTCTAGCCTCAGCAATTTGACTTATTACATTAGGTCGGTCTATACTTTTAAGCTTATTTAGCTCATCTTTTAAATCGTTAAAACCTTGTTTAGAAAGATAGATTATATCACCCATAAAAATGTAAAATAAGAAATCTGGTTAAACCTTAATTAATATCCTATAGATTAATACGTGCACCTATAGCATGAGATCCTTGGAATGGATCAGTATGTCTATAAGAATAATCTAAACCAAAAGTACTTCCATTACCCATAGGTAGTTCGATAGTGAATCCAGCAGAAGGCCCTCTCAATGCAGTAGTTCTAAGTTCGTCATCATTTAAACCCTCTTCATACGTATATCCAGCACGAACCATGAAATACTCTTTATATGAATATTCTGCACCTAATCTATATTGATCTTTTTGAAATGAATTAGATGTAAATGCTCCAGCACCAGTTAATCGATGTGTATTAATATTCACGTCATATGAAAGCCCTATATTTAGTAATGCCGGAAGCTCAAATTCTGATGATCTTTGCTCTACTGTCATTTCATAATCTGGATTTAAGTAATTTCTAAACGATATACCATCACCCGCAAACGACATTCTAGGGCCAACATTTTTTAATGAAATCCCGAATTTCAAATTGTCTTTTGCACCTGTTACATATTGGATACCAGCGTCCAAAGCAATTCCATTTGCCCCTACATTTGAAATCTGTTCAGAAATCATCTTTACTGTCATCCCTCCATAAATACTATTTGAAAATATCTTAGCATATGAAAGAGCTATATTCATATATTTTGGAGAAAATGTCCCTATACCACCATCAGGAAGATCAACTGTTGTTATCTCAATATCTCCAAAATTCATATTCATAACTGCAAAACCTAACACACCTGATTCTCCCATTTTTTGAGAAAATCCAAATGTACTTATACTACTAACAGAATTATTTGCATCAAACATCTTACTTCCATACTGTAACCATGAAGTTTGAGCGAATATTAATTCTGTTTTTGATGTAAATGCTAGACCAGCTACGTTAGAGTAGATTCCTTCTAATCCTCTAACTCCAGCTACATTTGCTCCGCCCCATCCAGATGTTCTTGCCCATGGATTAATCAATAATTCAGAGGCTCCAGCTTGACCTGCCCTTTGCTCATTACCAGCAAAAGTATTAATACTGTAAAAGCATAAAATAAAAACTAAAAGCAGTCTTATTAATCTGTTAATTTCTTTCATATTCTTAATATTTATTTTCTCTATTATCATAATTAGAATGTATCTAAATCTATTGGCCTTAATGTTCCAAACCACTTAATCACCTTCTCTCTCTTTTCACCATCTATCTCTGTAGCAACATGTATAATATAAAGACCACTAGCAATCGGAATTCCAAAGCTATTCTTTAAATCCCAATCTATACTAGTCATAGCATCATCCTTCTTTAGCTTTCTGACCAAAGTACCATTAACGGTAAATATTGAAACTGTAGCAATAGGAGGTAAATTTGTAATCTTAATTCTATTGTCTAACTGATTCTGTTCATACTCTGAATAACCATAGTATGGATTTGGAACAACATTAATTAATTCCATAGCATCCTTAGCAACCTCAGAATCTCCTTTTGTAGCTACAAGATCGTTAGTGCTAAATTCATATATAGGGTTAAACGAATTCTCTGGATTATATAATATTACACGTGCCTTACTACTTCCAGTAAATGAAACTGTTGTAGCTTGAAAAACATCTCCAGGAGAAAAAGTATTGCCATCATGTGTTATTGTCTTTCCGCCCCATGTAGTAGCAGAATTCTCATATGCTACAACATACGTTTCTCCAATAACTAAATCGTCATTCTTAGTATAAAAATTTAATCCACTAACTGTCTCATATTGTTTATATGGCTTACTAACACGAAGCTTGACTGTTGCTTCATTAGTTAATAATGATCTTCCTGGTGCTAATAAAGGAACACCTACCCAGGATGAATTCTTAAACACCTTCCATTTACCAACTCCTGTTGCATCATCCTTTAATTGATGATAAATCCATTCACATCCATCATAATTAGGACTATTATCAACATCAGAATAAGCTCCATTAACATAATCCTCTGTTCCTTTTACCCATGATTGTCCATTTATAACATAGATAAAATGCTTCCCTCCTAAAAGATAATTTCCTCCAGAAATCTCTTGTGTTTGATTACTATAAAATGGAAATTGTTTTGTAACAATATTTGATGTTGGATTCCATTCCATATCATTACCGTTATCACTTGTTAACCATGAATCCTCGGCAAAAACAATATTTAAACGCTCTCCAGTCTCTACATCTATAGCGTATCCAGGGAACCATCCCATCCCATTTCTACCACTTCCATCTGGCGCACCAGTTTCATCAACTGATGGGCTTTCTCTTAATCCCATTTTCAGAGCACCACCAATAGCAAGATCAGGATTTTCTTGAGCTTCTACAATAACACATCTACTCCATTTTGCTACACTATCGGTAAATACAATATTGACAGAGTTAAGATTCTCCATCCTATTCTGCGAAGTAATAGAACTATTTAGTCCAGGACCATCATTATAATAAGAAACAAAACGATATGGAGCCCATGTTCCTCCTGTTGTTTCAAAAGTAAGATCTCCTATACCAAAAGGCACCTCTGAGAACGTCGTAGTAATTGTTTGCTCAATTACACTCTCAAAAACACTAGCTGGATCATCAGCCTGATTGTAATCACTATACAATCCATTATTATCATCAGTATATGTCCCTGATCTTATCCAATTTAATCCCCAAAATTTTAAAAAGCCACCCTCATCATCACGATCTGGAACTCCACTTAACCATCTATCGTTAATATTTTCATATTCAATTGATGAAGAAACTAAACCATTATTATCAATATTTGTAGGGTCAGCACCAGGATTTAATGATTGCTTAACTTTTACATTTAATCCAAGGTCTGATATATATTGTTCAGAACCAACAGTAATTGATTGATTTGATGATCCTAAAACTGAACCATCTGAATTATTAATTAATTCCCAGCTATTATAAGAGGAGATAGCACTCCCGCTAAATTCAGGATCAAATAATTTAAATGTATAATTTCCCTGCGGAATTTTTACTGGATCAACAACAGTAATATTTATAGGGCCATTACCAGCAACATATGTAGGATTATATACTCTATGATCATCACTATTTAAAATCTTCTTAATACTAGCCGCTGTTAATTCTAAATTATTACCTCCATTTCCAGTACCTTCAATTCTAGTAATAGAGACCCCATCTCCATATGAAGCGTTTAATGTAGTTCCGCCTTCATCAGGCTCTGTATAATGAGGTATTGCGCTATACACTTTTATATTCCTTCTACCTCCAATATAGGGTTGATTTCTCCCATCATATTCTGTGCTATTTACATCATATGGGTCAGCATTCTCTTCAGCTCTATTATAACCATAAGCTAACGACATAAAATAATATGTTTTATGATTTACTAATCTAGTATTACCAAGTGCAAACTTATCATCTGTAACTTGGAAAGAATATTCTGTACCCTCATCTACAGAACCCAAAACACCATCACTTAATACAGAAGAAACCTCTTCAATTGGGGTATATACTCCAAGTAATGGATCTAAATATTGATTTACTATTCCTGTTACTGTATCATTCACATCAGAACGAAAAACTAATCTTGCTAAATCAGGATCGTCTAAATCTGTTACAGAAACTGTGTTGTTTTTTAATTGATATACTAAATATCCCTGAAATGTATATGCTGAATCAGTAAGTAAATTTGCAGGCTTTGTTATATAAGGATCTTTTTCTCTATAACTCTCATCTATATTATTGGAAGTTGGTCCATTAGACAATGTAAAGATAAGTTCTTTGTCCAACTCTCGGACTTCTACGTCTGGAGCATCAGGACCATTTAAAATATTAAAATTATTATCAAATAATGCCTGTGCTTCTCTGTCATAAATTTTTACTAAAGCAATGGAAGCAGTTTGCCCTCCTGATTTTGCTCTTGCCCAAACTACACCAGTTGTAATCTCATTAACCGCTCCTGGTTGTAATGTAAAAGGTCCTGCTGATTGAAGAAATCTTCTGTCTGCAGGAATATTACCAGCTGTTTGTTCAGTCCACTCAGTACCAGCAAAAGCATCATCTGATGTTCCTGGGAACATAAAATTACATAAATCAGTCGTTGTACCCTGACCAGAACCATGGCCATCACCACCATATGTCATAGGAACATTATCTTTCCAGATTCCTCTTAAATAGTTGTAAAAATGAGTCCCCTCTGAAGGATTACCTATTACAGTAAAGTCATTGTTATAATAAACAAACTTAGACATAATAATTTGCTCATTAAGCTCATCTATAGTTCCATCTCTATCGTTATCAATACCATCATTAGGATCTGCTAAAGGTCCTTGGAAAAAATCTACTCCAATTGCTGGGGGATTAAACCCATATCCTGCTGCTCCTTCATCCTCAGCATCCCCATTATAACAAAAACCTAAACCTAGATTAACATCACACCCTACATAATCATCCAAATAATAACCTAAATCAGGATCTACCCATTGTCCAAAATATGTGTCATTCAGTGGTAATGTTGATCTATTAATAATTTTATAATTGTAAAAAGTCATGTCATTCACCTCATTATCAGCAGTAAAACCAAATGCTTGAGCATGAATTTCCAAACCTAAAGGAGAAGCCTCTGTCTCACTATGAATATTTCCTTGATCATTAAAGACCCACCATAATGTTTGATCTCCATATAATTTTGCATAATCATTTGATCCAGTAATATTATAATCTGGATAATCCCCATCATATGGATTGTAAACACCTCCATCTTGACCTGCGTCATAAAAAGGAGCTAAATTAAAATCTTGACCTAATGCAGGATTCCCATGTGCTGGCCAATTTTCAATAATATCTGGCATTACATACGTAGGGTCTAGATAGTTTGCTACATGCTCCTCAACTTCAGTTCTGGTAATTTTAAAATGTTTATCCCAAACATTACATTGCTCAGGAGATATTGTTGCAGTTGTTGTATTTAATGGTCCCGTCCAAAAATCACTACCACCTTGTCTATATGTCATTGCTGCAACTTTTAATTGTCCTCCAGCATCTACACCTCCAATCCATAGGGCTCCGGCAAACATAGAATGCTTGTTTCCATCCTTTGGGATCTCATACCTAGCATCATCTAAATTCCACCACATATCACCTGCAGCCATGATAGTTGTTCTTACATTATTAACATCTAAATCTGTTTTTGATATAGATGGAGAACATCCTGAAGCAATCTTTGTATAAACAACATTACCTATATTAGGATTAGGTATATTTTCTTTTGCAAAAACATTAATACATGCGAATGCTAATGTGAAAAGAATAATTCTCTTTGGGTTATTAATCATATATGCTATTTTTTTCATATTACTAATTTCTTCTTATTTAAAATTGAAAACTTAAACCAGCTCTGATCATTCTAGGTAAGCTATAATTACTAGGATTATTTACTGCTAATGAATAAAGATATCTAAATGCGTCAGGACTATTCTGTGCATTAATAGCATTCTGAGCAGCAGAAGAAGTTAAATAACCATCATCATCTGGATTTCCAGTTGCTCTATAAACACTAATAATATTTCTTGCATCCAATAAATTCTGAATTTGAACATACACATTTACATTAGAACTTTTCTTATCAGACCATTTAATTTCAAATTCTTTATTAATCTTAGCGCTTATTCTAAACTGCCATGGCAGACGAGATCCATTCAAACTTCCTTCTAAAGTTGATCTATCATTAATTCCAGAAGCAGCTTCTTGTGTAATATTAGATTGCTTACTATAAGGGGTTCCAGAACCAGCTGAAAGAACCATATTAGCTCCTGCATTAGCAAAAATATTCTTACCAAACCAAACAGGACCATCATAATCTTTTCCTGAGCCATAATGATAATCAACAGAAGCAGATAATGCATGTCTTTGGTCATATGCTAATGGAATAGTTGATCTTAAATTTGGCTGACCCGTGTTAACTAAACTCTGTCCAGATGAAGCACTAGATCCAGTTCCATCGGCAAACTGTAATGTATAATTAGCTGTCATACTAATATTATTAGTTCTTCTAAGATCAAAATTAACAGACATTCCTTTTACAGTTCCAAAATCAATATTTCCATAAGTCAGATACTGCGCTGGATAAGCCCCTAAAACATTCACAACTTGAATCATATCTCTTAATTCTTTATAGAATGCAGAAATTTTTAAAGCAGAACGTAATGATAATGTTTTAGCAAATCCCAACTCATAATCAACAGTCTTTTCAGATTTAAGATCAGGATTATTTAATAACGCACCAACTCTATCAGCCATAAATAAATAATCCACAGGCTCTAATCGATTTGATTGTGGCGGACGTTGTGTTAGAACATCATAATGAGCAAAAAATTGAGCCTCATCAGAAATTGGAAAAGAGAAAGCTATTCTTGGCATAAAGACTGTCTCTGGCGTATAATCTTCAAATGCATTATCAACATTAACCTCTCCTTTTAATGCTGCCACTGGATCTTGAAGATACGGTTGTATCTGCCCTCCTGCAGCCTCTGCTAATAAATTAGGATCAGAAATTTGCAATCCTTCTGCATTATACCAAGTCTCATTATCTCTATAACCAACTATTGTTGAAGGATTAGATACATCATCTACATAGACAACATAATCATCACCAATAGTTGTAGGATGACCATTTGGCGCTAAATCCTCCCAGAATAAATCTTGACTCATAAAACCAGTGATTGGATCGATGATCGCCGCTCCTGCTGTATAGGATTGGTGTAATAGATACTTATCAGATAAAACTTTTTGGTTTGCATCATATCTGTCAATTCTTAACCCAATATTGAAAATTAGATCTTCAATAGCAAATTTATCTTGAATATAACCAGCCGTATAGATAGGCTGAAAAGATGCAATCTCTCTAGTATAATTTCCATTTTCATCTTGTTTTTCAAAGAACTCTTTTAACGTTGGATTAGTAGTTAATTTATTACCATAGATATCATATCCAAAATAATACGCTAAACTTGAACCACTATTAAGAAGCTCATCTTGACTAAACATTCCAACATCAAATTGATTAGGTAATAAGGAATCAATATCAATAAATAAAGTTGAGGTAGCCTCTAAACCTAATGATGCTCTTAAACTTCTATCAAACCATGATTGCTCAGTACCAACATATAATCTATCATAGTTGACGGTATCTTGGTAAACACCATTCATGTCATATACAGGATTTGGCTCAGCTAGATTACGCTGTAAAATATGCTTATTCGTTTGTTGCCTCATAAGACCCCACATTCCCATTGGGCCAATACCCCAATATGAATCATCTCTCTGTTCAAATTCAAAACCAAATGAGAATTCATGATCTTTAATATCTGCAGAACCAGAAGCTTTGAAAGTATATTGTGTGTTCTCTTGCTTAGCAGCCCCATTATACATACTACCATGATTACCATATAATGAATAAACTGAAGCTGGTAAGTCTCCATTTCTTAACCCCTGTCCTCTTAAATCAGCAGCTGTTCTAATAACACCATCATTCTCTGTCCCAACATATGAAGCAAGACCATAATCGCTAAACATCCGATAATATGCATTTGTATAGTTAGCTAAATCAATATTTGTATACTCATTCTCATTGAATCTATATAGCGTGTCTCCCCAACCAGAATGAATCTGACCTGTATATATTATTCCAGTAGAGGAATCAATAGCAGAACCTCCATTATAAATATTCTTATTAAAAGTATGAAACTCTCCTACATATCCATATTTAAACAAGTCAAACTGATGATCCGCATCAACATAAGTATACTTGTTATTTGTATAGTCTCCCTGGATAGTAAAGAATGCATTCTTAATTGTTGCCGAACTATTCTCTTCATTAGACTCCTCGGAACCAAACTTCTGAGTTAATTTTCCAAAAAGACGATATGTTGTTTGAGATGACTCTCTATTATTCGCAGAAGAAAACATTGAACGCCATCCAGAAAAATCTCTACTTGTTCTACTATAAAAAACCCCTCCCAATGAAAGAAATGTAGTATTTGTAGGTTTAAAGTCTAATTTTCCAGAAACATTAAATCTCTGTTCATTAGAATTAAGTTTTGCCTGAACATTTTCAAAATTCTCTTCAGTTAAAAAATCAGATTCGCTTAGAAAACCTGCAGCTGCGTTAGGTGCAATCCGAAATGGATTTTCTTGAAGACCCTTAAGTACATCATCTTTCACTTTCCATCTTCCTATAGCTGATGGATCTGTATCGTCTACATTTCTATATTCTCCAGAAAGAAAATACCCAAGTATAGAGCTCCCTTTAGTTCCATCAGAATTTCTTTTCTTTAAGATAGGGCCGGACAAACCAAATCCTAGTAAATTATAATTATACTTATCAAATAATGAAGAAGACTCTAACTCAATACCACCAAAAAACTTATTTGATGGGCCTTTAGTAGTTACAGCAATAATACCTCCAGTTGCATCACCATATTGAGCAGGAAGTCCTCCAGTAACAACAGTAATCTGTTCTATACCAGAAGTTGGCACACCAAGTGCACCCCTTACTTTAATTCCATCTACATAATAAGCAGTTGCATTTTCTCTTGAACCACGCATATTTACCGCATCACCTTCATCTTTTTGATAGATCCCAGCTGTTGTAGAAGCCACAGAAGCTACACTTCTAGTTGGTAAAGCAACAATCTCTTCAGCTGTTTTAGTTTCACCAGATAAATTATCTTGATCTAATAACGGTTTTTTATATTCTATAATCTTAATCTCTCCTAGAGCAACCCCTTCTTGTAATTGAACATCTTGAAATGTTATCTTATTTGCTGAGATAATAACTCCCGTAATCTCAACCGTCTGATACCCAACAAATGTCGCTTTTACTGAATAGTTTCCTGGCTCAATTGGTTTGATTGTATATTTTCCGTCAAAATCAGTTGTTGTTCCTGCATACTGATCACCACCTTTCTCAATAACAACATTAGCAAAAGGAATTGGTTCTCCTGTCATTACATCATTTACAATCCCCTTAAGTGTCCCTGTTTGTGCAAAAGCGAAAGAAGCAAAAAAGACTAATGCAACTATTGAATAAATTTTTCTCAACATAGTATAATGTTTCGTTTAAGTATAATTTTAAAGTTCGTAAAGATATTAAAAAACATTAAAGATTTATTAAAAAAAACCATTTCTTTTTCTTAAAATTGCACTCATGAAAACCACAAAATTATTATGTTATTTTATGCTCATTCTAATGTCCTGTAGCGATAGTAATGATTACATTAGAAATGTATATGTAAATATTGATATTGATCTTAGTTTACCTCAATATAGTGAAATTAATACCATTGGAAATAGTATGTTTATTGAAGGAGGAAATAAGGGTATAATAATCTATCATTATTCAAACTATGAATACAAAATATATGATAGAAATTGCAGTTATGAACCTTCTCTAAACTGCTCCTATATAGATTCAATTAATTCAAGTATTGCTCTTTGCAACTGTTGCTCCTCAGCCTTTTTACTTGATCAAGAAGGTAGTGCTGCTAATAGCCCCGCATTATTACCTTTAAAGCAATACAATTCCAGTCTCAACAACACTTTACTGCATATCTTTAATTAATACCTATAGTAATCTGGCTTATAAGGACCTTCAATTTTAACGCCAATATAATCAGCCTGATCTTGACGTAACTCTTCTAACTCAACCCCAATCTTTGACAAATGTAATCTAGCCACCTTTTCATCAAGATGTTTTGGAAGCATATAAACCTTATTTTCATAATTATCAGAGTTTTCCCAAAGTTCTAATTGAGCTAACACCTGATTAGTAAATGAATTTGACATTACAAATGAAGGATGGCCAGTTGCACAACCAAGGTTTACTAATCTTCCCTCAGCAAGTAGAATAATATCTTTCTTATTAATAGTATACATATCAACTTGAGGCTTAATAGTATTTTTAGTGTGGCCCCAATTATCATTAAGCCAAGCAACATCGATTTCATTATCAAAATGACCAATATTACATACGATAACTTTATCTTTCATAGCTTCGAAATGATGTCCCTGGATAATATCTTTATTTCCAGTAGTTGTAACAACAATATCAGCATCACCAACTACAGTACCCATTCTTTTTACAGCAAAACCATCCATAGCAGCTTGCAGTGCACAAATAGGGTCTATTTCTGTCACTATCACTCTTGCTCCAGCTCCTTTTAAAGATGCTGCAGATCCTTTTCCAACATCCCCATATCCAGCAACTACAGCAACTTTTCCAGCCATCATAATATCCGTAGCCCTTCTAATTGCATCTACTAACGACTCCTTACAGCCATACTTATTATCAAACTTAGATTTTGTAACCGAATCATTAATATTAATTGCAGGAAGCAATAAAGTTCCTTTCTCTACTCTTTCATACAATCTATGAACTCCTGTAGTTGTTTCTTCAGATAATCCTTTTATTTCCTCGCATAATTGCGGAAATCTATCTAGAACCATATTAGTAAGATCACCTCCATCATCAAGAATCATGTTTAATGGCTTAGAATCATTAAATGCATGTAACGTTTGTTCTATACACCAATCAAATTCATCTTCATTCATTCCCTTCCAAGCAAATACAGGCACCCCAGTAGCAGCAATAGCTGCAGCAGCTTGATCTTGTGTTGAAAAAATATTACAAGAAGACCAGCTTACCTCAGCCCCAAGATGAACTAATGTTTCAATTAATACTGCCGTCTGTATTGTCATATGAAGACAACCTGCTATTCGTGCTCCTTTTAAAGGCTTACTATCTCCATACTCCTCTCTAATGGACATTAAACCAGGCATTTCAGCCTCAGCTAAAACAATCTCTTTTCTACCCCATTCTGCTAAACTTATATCCTTAACTTTATAATTCATTAATTCTAATTTTTAGAAATGCAAATATACTAATATTATTATATTTGCCACATGGGTTTAATACTAAAAAAAGAAGAAAACAACTCACTAATTTCTGTTTGGGAAATCAATGAATCATTAGATGAAATTAAACACCATTTTAGAAACCGGGAAGCACATAATTTTAAGAGTAAAAAAAGACAACTAGAATTTCTTTGTAGCAGACTCCTTTTAAGAGAAATTAATCCAGATCTAGAAATTAAATACAACAAATTTGGTGCTCCAGAACTAAACAATCATAATTACGTGTCAATATCACATACAAGTAAACTAACCTGTGCTATTATAAGCAATAATAAGACTGGGATTGACATTGAATTAATATCTGGGAAAGCATTTAATATAAAAGATCGTTTTCTCTCCAAAAAGGACAATGTAGAGCTAAATAACAAAGAAGTAACTTTAGCATGGTCGGCAAAAGAATGTATGTTTAAGTGGTTCCAAAAAGGCGACGTAAACTTTAAAAAAGATATTGAAATAATATCAATTAAATACGCTCCAAAACAAGAAATAAATATTAAATTTAGAGACACTTCATATGTTTTAAAATTTCTGGAAATACAGAATCACTTTTTAGTGTATTTTTGCAAATAGAATTGTAGCCTATGGGGATTTATCATAACATCTTAAAAAACAAAAAAGAAGGAAAGAAAATATTCGCTATTCTTATTGATCCTGACAAACAAAGTAACGAAGAGCTATTGTTTAGCATAGAAAATGCTAATCAATCTAATGTAGACTATTTTTTTGTTGGCGGCAGCTTATTAATTTATGATGCTCTTGAGAAATGCATACAAACAATTAAAGAAAATAGCAGCATACCTGTTGTTCTTTTCCCAGGGAATACAATGCAAGTTAGTCAAAGTGCAGATGCAATATTATTTCTATCATTAATTTCAGGGAGAAATCCTGATATGCTAATTGGAAACCAAGTTATAACTGCACCTATACTAAAACAAACTTCTCTTGAAATTATCTCTACCGGATATATACTTGTTGATAGCGGAAAACCAACCACTGTCTCATATATAAGCAATACAAACCCGATACCATATGAGAAGAACGATATAGCTGCATGTACAGCCATGGCTGGTGAATTGTTAGGGCTAAAACTGATATACGCAGATGGTGGAAGTGGAGCCTTAAATCCTATCTCAGCGAAAATGATTCAAGAGATTAGCGAAAATATTAATACTCCATTAATAGTTGGTGGCGGTATCTGTAGTGCAGAAAAAGCAATTGAAAATTGTAATGCCGGTGCTGATATAATCGTTGTGGGTAATGCCATTGAAAAAGACCCTAAATTAATTAAAGAGATCTCAGAAGCAATCCATTCTATTTAATTTTCCAAAATGAATGAGGCAATTCAAATTCTACATACAATAACATCTCAAGTCAGTTTAATTGAATTTTTAGCAGTTTCTTTTAGTATTATATATGTTATACTAGCTGCTAATGGAAATATTTGGTGCTGGCTAGCTGCTATTATTAGCGTTAGTTTATATGTCTATATATGCTATAATGCAAAATTATATGCAGAAACTATACTTCAAGTATTTTATTTGCTTATGGCGTTTTGGGGTTATTTCTCTTGGAAGAGCATGAATACAAAGAATACTATACAAGAAATAACATTATCAAGCCATATTCTATTTATATGTTTTGGCGTTGTTTTCACATTCATCAGTGGATATTTATTCAGTATTTACTCAGATGCAAAGATGCCTCTAGTTGATTCTTTTACGACAATTTTTAGTCTTATCGCAACCTATATGGTGGTTAAAAGAATACTTTCAACCTGGCTTTATTTTATTGTAATTGATATAGTATCGATTTATCTTTATTACTCAAGAGACCTGTATTTTTCTTCGATTTTATTTATAATCTATAGCATAATTGCTGTTATTGGATATTATAATTGGACTAAAATTCTAGTTAACAATGATTAAAGTAATAATAACAGGCCCTGAATGCTCTGGAAAAACCACATTATGTGATAATCTATCAAAACACTTTAATGCAAAAAAAGTGGATGAATATGCAAGAGAATTTCTCAATAAATCTAATAACAATTACAAATACAATGATTTAATTACTATTGCTAAAAATCAATATAAAAATGAAAAAAATAATTATCTCGGGAAAATGATTTTTTGTGATACCGATTTAATAACGATTAAAATCTGGTCTGACTATAAGTACCAGAAATGTGATGATTGGATTACACAAAAAATTAATTCTCAAAAAAAAGAGAAGAGAATCTATATTTTATGTAAACCTGATTTGCCATGGGAATATGATCCTCAAAGAAAAAACAAAGATAGTCGTGATGAGCTTTTCAATACTTATAAAAAAGAACTAATAAAAAATCAATATGAATTCTTTGTAATTCAAGGAAAAAACAGATTTAACAACACTATAAATTATCTGAAAAACATTATATAAGAAGATTAAATTATCTACTTTTACGCAATCTTTTTTTAGGGGTGCCTTCAAAACACGGGCTGAGAACATACCCATTGAACCTGGCTAGGTAATTCTAGTAAGGAAAATGCATAAGTAGAAGCCGCTATAACCCTAGAAAAGTTTTATTTAAAAATTAAAATGATACGTTATGAAAATATCTAATTTCATTCTATTTATAATATGTCTTCCTAGTTTTTCTTTGGCACAAACAACTGATTCTGTAAATATAAAAAGAACCCTAAACGAAATAAATATAAATGCCATTCGAGCAGATTATACAACTCCAGTTGCATATACAAACTTATCAAAAACTGAAATCGAAAAATCAAACCTAGGACAAGATTTACCATTCCTTATTTCTCTCTCTCCATCCATAGTAACAACATCTGATGCGGGTGCAGGAATTGGATATACAGGTTTTAGAATAAGAGGAACGGATCCTTCAAGAATAAATGTTACTATTAATGGAATACCTATTAATGATTCTGAGAGCCAAGGTGTATGGTGGGTAAATATGCCCGATTTTGCATCTTCTCTTGAAAATATCCAAATACAAAGAGGCGTTGGAACTTCTACAAATGGAGCTGCAGCATTTGGAGCAAGCATAAACTTAAAAACAATGAATATAAATAATGATGCTTATGTAGAAACCAATAATAGTATTGGCTCTTTTAACACATTAAAAAACAATATTAAATTTGGATCAGGAGTAATTAGTGATAAGTTTACATTTGATGCAAGGCTATCAAAAATTATCTCTAATGGATATATTGATCGTGCTTCATCAGATTTAAAATCACTATATCTTCAAGGAACATATTTTAATAAAACATCAATACTGAAAGGGATAATTTTCTCAGGGAATGAAAGAACCTATCAAGCCTGGAATGGCGTTCCTCTCCAATATTTAGATACTAATCGGACATTTAACAGCTATACTTATGAGAATGAAGTTGACAATTATTTTCAGACACATTATCAACTTCACTACAAAAGAAACTTAAACTTAAATACAAATTTGAATGTTGCAGGTCATTTTACTCATGGTGAAGGATATTATGAACAAGAAAAATTAGATCAGAATCTTTCCAATTACAGTCTCTCAGATATAATTTTTGAAAATGACACAATAACATCAACAAACTTAATTAGAAGAAAATGGCTTAACAACGATTTTTGGGGCATCACCTATTCTATAAATCATAAACAAGAAAGAATTAATCTAATTCTTGGAGGTGCATATAACAGGTATAGTGGGCAACATTATGGAAATATAATATGGTCAGAATTTGCAAGTGACAGTCATTATAATCATGAATACTACAGAAATATTTCTACAAAATTTAACAATAATATCTTTATAAAATCTGATTATCGGGCATCAAGAAAGACATCTGTTTTTATTGATCTACAATTAAGAAACATAGACTACAAATTTAATGGGAATGATATTGATGGGAATTTAGACGGACAAAATGTAGAATTAGAATTCTTCAATCCAAAATTTGGAATAACACACAAAGTAGATAAGCATCAAGCTTTTTATGGATCATACTCGGTTGCAAATAAAGAACCCAATAGGAGTGATTATGTTGAGAGCAGTCCAAATTCAAGACCGTTGCATGAAACCCTTTATGACACAGAAATTGGCTACAAGTACAAAAATAAGAGGCTAATGTTTAATGCAAATCTATATTATATGGATTATGACAATCAACTTATAAAAACTGGAGAAATTAATGATGTTGGCTATTTTACAAGTAAAAATGTTAAAAAATCATTTAGACGAGGGATTGAACTAGAGGCGGCTTATTTAATAAGCTCAAGAATACATATCAGTGGAAATCTAACTCTAAGTGAAAATAAATTGGATATTTTAAGACAATTTATTGATAATTGGGATACAGGAATTCAAAACGAAATAGTTCATCAAAACACTGATCTTGCATTTTCACCAAAAATAATATGGGCAACAAATGTTAACTTTAAACTTAATAACAACACAGATATTAACTTTAATTCAAAATATGTAGGAGAGCAATTTATTGACAATACATCTTCTACGGAGAGAATGCTTAATGATTATCTAATAAATAATCTGCAGATTAATTATAGCATTAAGAATCCTGTTTTTAAAATAGCTAAAATCAGTTTGCTAATAAATAATATCTTTAACAACGAATATATCAGTAATGCCTGGCTATATAGGTTCATATCTAATCATTCAGATCCTAGAGAAAATGATCATTATGTTACTAAGGGTTCAGATAATATTTATAATATGGCTGGTTACTTTCCACAAGCTAAAAGAAACTATCTATTTGGATTAACATTAGGATTCTAAACTATATGTTAAACACTAATGTATAGGCTGGTTTTTTTTCGTAATTTTGTAAGAAATTAACACACCTATGGAGTACAATACCGCAAGAAATCAATTAATCCTTCCAGAATACGGAAGGCATGTTCAAAAAATGGTTGAATATGCAACTACACTAAACGATAAAAAGGAAAGAACTAAATGTGTTAATGCTATAATTGATTTTATGGGCCAAATGAACCCTCATCTTAGAGATATTAAAGAATTCACTCATAAATTATGGGATCATCTTTACATTATGTCTAAATTCAAGATTGATGCTGAATCTCCATATCCAATACCTGAGATTGAAAAACTACAAGAGAAGCCAAAAAAAATGCCATATCCTAACAACAAGATTAAATTCCCTTTTTATGGAGCAGCATTAGAAAATATGATAAGATTTACTGTAGCTATGGATGAAGGTAGGCAAAAAGAAATAATGACTGGGATGGTTGCAAACCATATGAAAAAATCATACCTGCTATTTAACAAGCATTCTGTTAATAATGATACAATCAAGCTACATCTTGATCAACTCTCAAATAACAAACTAAAGATTCCGGCAGATTTTGAATTTATACGATCTGAAAGTGTTGTTACAAGAAACCCTAAGGTCTACAAGAAAAAATTCAAGAAAAGACGATAAATGACTACTTTTAAAGTTAAAGGAGGACACAAGCTTAATGGTGAAATTTATCCACAAGGAGCAAAAAATGAGGCTCTCCAAGTCTTATGTGCCGTTCTTTTAACATCTGAAGAAGTTACTATTGATAATGTTCCAAATATTAGGGATGTAAATGTCTTAATTGATCTTCTAAGAGATCTACAAGTTGAAGTAAAGGAAATCTCCAAAAACAAATACAGCTTCCAATCTAACAATATAAACGTAGATTATCTATCTAGTGAAGAATATAAAAAGAAAAGTAGTTCAATTAGAGGTTCTATTATGATGATTGGACCTCTATTAGCTAGATATGGAAGAGGTTTTATTCCAAGACCTGGTGGAGATAAAATTGGGAGAAGAAGACTAGATACTCATTTTAATGGATTCGAAAAGCTTGGCGCTCATTTTGAGTATGATAGTAAAGAAGAATATTATAGAGTTTCTGCCAAAGAATTAAAAGGGACATATATGCTCTTAGATGAAGCATCTGTAACAGGAACAGCAAATATTATTATGACTGCTGTTCTGGCTTCTGGAAAAACAACTATTTATAATGCTGCATGTGAGCCTTATTTGCAACAATTATGCAAAATGCTTAATAGTATGGGGGCTAAGATTACTGGAGTGGGGTCTAATCTAATTAATATTGAAGGGGTAGAGAATTTATCAGGATGTACTCATAAAATACTTCCCGATATGATTGAAATTGGAAGTTTCATTGGTTTAGCTGCAATCACAAAATCTGAGATTACAATTAAAAATGTGTCTTACGAGAACCTTGGCATCATTCCTTCAGTTTTTAAAAAACTAGGGATTAAACTTGAAAGAAAAGGTGACGACATCTATATTCCTTCTCAGGAAAATTATACTGTTGAAAATTTTATTGATGGCTCAATCCTTACTATTTCTGATGCTCCTTGGCCAGGTTTTACCCCTGATTTGTTAAGTATAATATTAGTTGTTGCCTCACAAGCTAATGGCAGTGTACTCATTCATCAAAAAATGTTTGAATCAAGACTATTTTTTGTTGATAAACTAATTGATATGGGAGCGCAAATCATCTTATGTGACCCTCATAGAGCTACAGTTATTGGATTAAATCAAAATTCAAAATTCAAGGCAACAACAATGGTTTCTCCAGATATTAGAGCTGGAGTATCTCTATTAATTGCAGCTCTAGCAGCAGATGGAGAAAGTACAATTCATAATGTTGAACAAATTGATAGAGGATATCAAAATATTGACTCTAGATTAAATGCTTTAGGAGCAAAAATTACAAGAACAAACTAAATCAGAAATGACCAGATTAAATACTCTTGTTATAATTAGTCTCCTTTTTTCTAATATAATTTTCTCTCAAGAGCCAGGAATAGAGATTGGAGATAAAGCTATTGAGCTATCATATAACAACCCAAATGGTGAAGAAATGAATTTATCTGATATTAAAAATAAATTAGTCCTTATTGACTTCTGGGCATCTTGGTGTGGTCCGTGTAGAAGAGAAAACCCTAATCTAGTAGATGCATATAAAAAATATCATAAAACTAAATTTAAAGATGGAAAAGGATTTGAAATCTATAGCTTGTCGCTTGATAAGAGTGAAACTGCCTGGATTAAAGCTATCGGTCAAGATCAATTATTCTGGGAATATCATGTTTCAGATCTTGGAGGATGGCAATCGGAAGGCTCTCAAAAATATAATATTAGAAGCATTCCCTCAAATGTCTTAATTAATGGAAAAGGAATAATAATTGCTAAGAACCTAAAAGGCCAAGCTCTACATAGGTTTTTAGATTCTCAAAAAAAATAACTGCCAAATTGTCTCTAAATCATTCTCTGGCAAAGTTTTTGCATTAATATGTTTTATAAATTATAAACTGATATGACTGCTAAAAAAAATTCTACAAAAAAGAAGACTACAAAAAATCAAAAAGAGAAAACTGTTAGTATAAAAGAACAGTTACTAATAGAGAAAGATAAAAATCTAAGATTATTTGCTGAATTTGACAATTTTAGAAAAAGAACAGCTAAAGAAAGAATTGAACTTTTTAGCACAGCTAGTCAAGACATTATGACTTCTTTACTGCCAATACTTGATAATTTTGAAAGATCTTTCAAAGTGAACCAACCGAAAGAAGATGATGGTATATTATTAATATATAATCAATTTAAAGCAGAACTAGAAAAAAAAGGACTAAAAGAGATTGAAAATCCTATTGGAAAAACATTAGATACAGATTTTCATGAAGCGATAACAAATATACCAACTGAAAATGAAGAAGATAAGGGAAAAATTGTTGATGTAATTGAAAAAGGATACCTACTTTCTAGTAAGGTTCTAAGATATACAAAAGTAGTTGTAGCAAATTAAATTAACTAATTAAATGGCAAAGAGAGATTATTATGATGTTTTAGGGGTTAGTAAGAGTGCTGACAATAAAGATATTAAGAAAGCATATAGAAAAATTGCTATTAAATATCATCCTGATAAAAATCCTGGAGATAAACAAGCAGAAGATAAATTTAAAGAAGCGGCTGAAGCTTACGAGGTATTAAGTAATAGTGAAAAAAGACAACAATATGATCAATTTGGTCATGCCGGAATGAGAGGTTCTGCAGGTGGATTTGGAGGCGGAATGAATATGGATGACATATTTAGCCAATTCGGTGATATCTTTGGTGGAGGATTTGGAGGATTTGGTGGAGGAAGAGGAGGAAGAAGAGTAATAAAAGGATCTAACCTAAGAATTAGACTCTCACTAAATCTAAAAGAAATTCTTGAGGGAGTAGATAAAAAAATTAAGGTTACTAGATTAGTTAATGCTGAAGGAGTAACATATGATACTTGCTCTACTTGTCAAGGTACAGGTCAAGTTACCCGGATCAGCAATACTATTCTAGGACAAATGCAAACATCCAGCACATGTCAATCCTGTAATGGAGCCGGAAAATCAATTAAAGATCGCCCTAGTGGTAGTGATCCAAATGGTATGATTAAAGAGCAAGAAACCGTTAAAATTACCATCCCTGAAGGAGTTGAAGATGAAATGCAACTAAAAGTAAGCGGTAAAGGAAATGCTGCTCCTTTTGATGGTATAAATGGTGATTTACTAGTTCTGATTAATGTTGAAGAACATGAATCGTTGATTAGAGATGGGAAAAATCTTCATTATGATCATTATATCAGCTTTGCTGATGCTGCACTAGGAGCATCTACTCAAATCCCTACAATAACAGGAAAAGTAAAAATTAAAATAGAAAAAGGAATCCAAAGTGGTAAAATCTTAAGATTAAAATCTCAAGGGTTACCATCATTAAATAGTTATGGAAAAGGAGATTTACTTGTACATATAAATGTATGGACACCTCAAAAAATCAGCCCAAAAGAAAAAAAGTTCTTTGAAGAAGCTCAATCGTCCAAGAACTTCCAACCACAACCTTCAGAAAATGATAAATCTTTCTTTGATCGTGTTAAAGAGATGTTTGGCTAAATGAAAGATATTTTGCTTTCTGTAGAAGATGTTGTAAAAAATTACGGTGATTATACGGCACTGGACAAAGTAAATATATCTGTACCTAAATCAAGTATCTATGGCCTTCTAGGGCCAAATGGAGCCGGAAAAACAACATTAATGAGGATTATTAATCAGATAACTGCTCCTGATCAAGGGAGAATAGTATTTCATAATGAATTGTTAAATAAAAAACATATTAAAGACATTGGTTACCTTCCAGAAGAGAGAGGGCTATATAAAAAGATGAAAGTCGGTGAACAAGCTCTTTATTTAGCACAATTAAAAGGAATGCCATATAAGCAAGCAATAGAAAAACTTAAGTTTTGGTTTGAGAAACTAGAGATAACCCACTGGTGGTCAAAAAGAGTTGAAGAATTATCAAAAGGAATGGCTCAAAAAATTCAATTTGTCGTTACAGTAATTCATCAGCCAAAATTATTAATATTTGATGAGCCTTTTAGTGGCTTTGATCCTATTAATGCAGCTATAATTAGAGAAGAAATCCTACAATTAAGAGAAAATGGGACTACAATAATATTTTCTACACACAGAATGGAATCAGTAGAAGAGATTTGTGATCACATAGCTCTCATTAATAATGCTAAAACTATTCTAGAGGGCCCGATAGATAAAATAAAAAATGACTTTCAAACCGAAACATATGAAGTTGTTTTATCTAGAGGTAAGTTAACAGGAAATAATCAATTCTCAATAATCTCAGAAAATAATAATATTTATAAGATTAAACTAAATACGGGATGCTCATCAAGTCATCTTTTAGAATCTATAACTAAAGAACATGAAATAATTTCATTTAAAAAAGATTTTCCAAGTGTGGAAGATATTTTTATTAAATCTATTAATAATGAATAAGATTTTTCTAATTATTAGAAGAGAATACCTTGTTAGGGTAAAAAAGAAATCGTTCATTGTAATGACAATTTTAGCACCGATTTTAATGGTTGGATTAATCTTAGCTCCAGTATTTCTCGCGAATCAAGATCAAGAAAAAAAATTAATTGCTATTGTTAGTGATGATGAAAAATTTACTGATGGTATTATTGATGAAGAATTATTACATTTTACTTCAATTGATCAAAGTGAGTCAAAAAACTACAAGTTAAACCTTTCTGATTCACCTTATTATGCACTCTTAGAAATAGAAGAAGATACAATATCTCTTTATTCATTTCAACAAATCAGTATAACTGTTAGAAATTCTATTGAAAATCAAATAGAAAAAATAATTGAAACCGATAATTTAAAGCAAGCGGGCATAGATATTGAAGTAATTGAAAATGCGAAAACTATAATCAATATTGAAACAAAAATAATTGATAATGAAGGCCTAGAAACTTCAGCAAATACTGAAGCAAGTATTGGTATAGGGTTTCTAACCGGACTATTAATCTACATGTTTATTTTTATGTATGGAACAATGGTTATGAGAGGTGTTATTGAAGAAAAAACAAACCGAATAGTAGAAATAATAATCTCTTCTGTAAAGCCTTTTCAATTAATGATGGGAAAAATTATTGGGATTGCTCTTGTAGGATTAACTCAATTTATTTTATGGATTATATTAACACTTTTAATTTCAACATTTGCGGAATTATTTATAATCAGTCCTCAAGAATTAACAGAAGCAACAAATACAACAAATCATTCTGTGCTCTTAAGTGAGTTAAATAGATTAACTGGAGGAATAAATTTACTTAGAATTTTTGTTTCTTTTCTGTTTTTCTTTCTTTTTGGATACCTCATGTATAGTTCATTATTTGCAGCAGTTGGATCTGCAGTTGATGCTGAAGCTGACACACAACAGTTTATGCTACCAATAACCATACCTTTAATCTTATCATTTATCTTAATTCAACCAGTAATGGATAATCCTGATGGAGCATTAGCCTTTTGGCTTTCAATTATTCCATTAACTTCACCAATAATCATGATGGTAAGACTCCCATTTGGAGTTGAGTTATGGGAACTTGGTTTATCAATGATCCTCTTAGTTATAGGTTTTATTACAACAACATATTTAGCCGCTAAAATTTATAGAACCGGAATACTAATGTATGGTAAGAAAATAAGCTATAAAGAACTCTGGAAATGGCTCTCATATAAGGGTTAATTAGCTCATTTTTGACTGAAAAACAGTACTTTTTAGTAAATTCTTATAAAAAACAAGCCCTTTTTACTAAAAAAATTAACACCTTAAAATATTGATTAACAATAAGTTAACAGCGATACACACAATTTAATGTTAAAAAAGTGAGTATTCTATTATGCTAGTTTAAATAGAGTAGTTTATCTTTGTCGCGTATTAACTAATAAATTATATAACATGAAAAAGAATTTACGAAACATATTAGCCCTTGCATTAGGTCTAATGACAACTGTATCTTTTGCTCAGGACTGGAATGTAGATTCTAGAACTAGAATAGATATGAGTGGTGATGCAGACTACCAACAAGGTGCTCAAAGAGCTACTCTTGGTGCTACTTGGGGTGGTTCTGACTGGGGTATTCACCTTAGTACAGATGTACACTACACAATAAATGATGCTGATGAAGCTGCACTTCCTGCACTTTCAGTATATGAAGTATATGCTTCTACTAATCTATTTGGATTTGCTGATATGACTATTGGTCGTCAAGCATTAGAGTATGGATCAGGTACGTTCCTTGCTAAAAATGATTGGGCAGATGGTACTAATAGTACTAGAAACTGTGTAGATGGTATGACTTTTGCTATTGACAATGACTTTGTAGGTTTAGACTTAGGTCTAGCTCAGAGAGATAATGGTGATGGTTCAGACATGATAGATGCAATGTGGTTAAATGCTTCTAAGTCTTCTGGAGACTGGAGCGCTAACTTATTCTATGCTGACTACTCAGTAAACGATATGGAAAATTGGGGTGGCGTTGGAGTTGAAGCTAATGCAATGGGACTTGATTTTGCTTACTCTGCTATGGGTGGAGCACTAGATCTTAATGTTAGCTATAACACTAGTTCTGTTGGAGCTACTGGTTCTGAAGCTACTGAATATGACATGATGGACGTTTCTGGTACTTATACTGTAAATGATGATATGGCATTAACTGCTGGTAGAGCAACTTACGGTGAGAATGGATTTAGTGATGTAGTTGGATTAGGTAACTCTGGAAACGGAGCTAGCTCATGGACAACTCACGGTAATATTGGTCACTTAGGAGCTGATCAAGAAAACATGTATATTGGTGGTACTTACAATATGGGTGCTTTCTCTTTAGCAGCTACTATGCATACAGTAACTGAGACTGATAATGACGACTACGAAAGAAAAGCTACTGAAGTATCTGTAGGTTATTCTTTAGGAGATAACGCTTCATTATCATACAAATTAGTATCTGACAACAATGGAGGAGATGAAGATACTAATTACAACTGGTTAACTTTAACTATTACTCCGTAATTAGTTAATAAATCTTATAAAAAAGAGTTGCAATTGCAACTCTTTTTTTTGCTCTATATCTAGCAATTAACAATAAGGTGTTAAGAAAACATATAAGATTAATAGCTCAATGTAAATAGCTTTCTTATCTTGCGCCCAATATTAATATTAAATTTTAAACAATGAAAAAAGTATTTTTTACAGCAGCACTTGCAATGACTACGTTATTTGCTTCTGCTCAATTCATGGTTGTAACTACAGTTCAAGAGGCATCAGAAGAAACTGATGGGTTTGAAATGGAGCAAGTAACTGACAATATTGGTCTTGGTTACATGCTTAATGATCAGCTTACAGTTGGTATACAAAAAGCTGGTGAAGATGCCAACGGAGATGCTACATATAATATGTGGGCTCGTTATAACTTTGGAGATAATATGTGGGCTTTAGTTTCTGCGCCATCTGAAGAGGCTAGTGATAATCTTTCTGTAGGTGTAGGTTATTCTCTAAATGTATGGAATGCATTATACGTTGAGCCTAGCTACACTATGTCTTTAGCTGATGATAGTGATGATGAAGGAACACTTAACTTAGGATTAGCATATAGATTCTAAGATAAAAGTTGAAAAACCATAAAAAAACCACCTTAGAGGTGGTTTTTTTATATCTGTATTTATTTAGAAAATAATTCTTTAGCTTTTTCCAAAGCTTTAGAAATTCCGCTTATATTAGAACCTCCAGCTGTTGCATAATTAGACTGACCTCCTCCAGATCCCGAAATTTCTTTTGCAATATCATTAATATAAATAGTTGCATCAAGACCTTCTTTAACTAAATCATCTGATATTATGATGCTTATAAAAGCTTTATCATCTGATTGAGCTGCTAAAACAGCAATCACTCTATCTTGCTTTCTAAAATAAAAAGACATCTCTTTCATTAACTTTATATTAAAATCCACCTTCTTATATATATAATTAACCCCCCCTAGAGGCTCTAAATCTTTAAGAAGCTTATTAGCAATAGCAGATAATGATTGTTTCTGCAAGACCTTAAGTTCTTTTTCTAAGCTTAAATTAGTATCCTTAAGCTTTGTGATTGAGGTAATTACATCCTTATTTTTTAATAATTTCTGAGCATCATATACTATCTCGTCTTGATTGTTTAGATAATCTAAAGCAGCAAAACCAGTTATAGCCTCAATTCTTCTAATGCCAGAAGCCACAGATGTCTCGGTAGTAATTTTGAAAAGACCTATCTCACCAGTAGAATTAACATGCGTACCTCCACATAGTTCTTTTGACTCATTAAACTGAATAAGTCGTACCCTATCTCCATATTTCTCTCCAAATAACATAAGAGCTCCTAATTTTTTAGCCTCTGATAATAAAATATTATTTTTTTCCATCAGCAAAATATTCTTAAGTATCTTACTATTAATGCTGCTTTCAATGTTTTTAAGTTGATCCTGATCAACACCAGTAAAATGCGAAAAATCAAAACGAAGATGTGTGGTAGCAACTAGAGATCCTTTCTGTACAACATGATCTCCTAAAACAGATCTAAGCTGAGCGTGTAATAAGTGAGTGGCTGTATGATTTCTTGAAATAGCCTCTCTCCTATCTAAATCAATAGATGCTAAACAAGATAATGAAATATCAGAAGGTAACCTTTCAATAATATGATAAATTAAATTGTTTTCCTTCTTAGTGTCAATTACACGAATTTCCTCTTTATCAAAAGACAAGAGACCAGTATCACCAATCTGTCCTCCTCCTTCAGGATAAAATGGAGTCTGATTAAGACAAATATGAAAAACATCTTTCTCTTTTATAGATACAGATCTATATCTAGAGATAATTGTTTTAACTTCAAAGGAATCATACCCTATAAACTCTTCCTTACTGTCTTTTGAAATAATCTCCCATTCTCCAACAGTATTATCTGCAGATTCTTTTGATCTATTTTGTTGTTTCTTCATTTCAGCTTCAAACTCATTCTCATCAAAATCTATGTTTTTTTCTTTCAATATAAGACGCGTTAGGTCTTTAGGAAACCCATACGTATCATAAAGCTCAAAAACCTGAGCACCAGAGATATTAGATTTAGCTGAAACAAAAACCTCTATTCTCTTTAACCCTCTATCTAATGTTCTAAGAAAAGATTCCTCCTCTTGTTTTATAACACTCCTTATTAATTCCTTTTGAGCGCTTAATTCACTATAATAATCTCCTAAACCTTGCTCTAAAACATCTACCAATTGATAGATAAAAGGATGTTTTAAATCTAAAAAGGTATATGCATAGCGAATAGCTCTTCTTAATATTCTTCTAATAACATAGCCAGCTTTAATATTTGAAGGAAGCTGCCCGTCTGCTATAGAAAAAGCTACTGCCCTTACATGATCAGCAATAACACGCATTGCAATATCATCTTTCTCGTCCTTCCCATATTTCTTCTTAGATAAAGTGGATATTTCTTGTATTAATGGTTGAAAAAGATCTGTTTCATAATTAGACCTTACCTTCTGCATAATCATACATAAGCGTTCAAACCCCATTCCTGTATCAACATGCTGTGTTGGGAGTCTATCTAGGCCACCATCTTTTTTTCTATCATATTGGATAAAAACGAGATTCCATATCTCAATAACATCAGGGTGATCTTTATTTATCAGGTCTTTTCCTGGAATAAGTGAAATTTCATTCTCAGGTCTATTATCATAATGAATTTCTGTACAAGGACCACAAGGGCCTATATCTCCCATCTCCCAGAAATTATCTTTTTTATTACCAGTTACTATATTAGATTCTTCTAAATAATTCTTCCAAACATCTAATGATTCTGAATCCATATTAATATCATCATCATCATCTCCCTTAAAGATTGATACATATAATCTTTCTTTATCTAGCTTACATTCTTTAGTAAGAAAATCCCATGCCAACGATATCGCCTTTTCTTTTGAATAATCTCCAAAAGACCAATTACCAAGCATTTCAAACATTGTATGATGATATGTATCATGCCCAACCTGTTCTAGGTCATTATGTTTTCCAGAAACTCTAATACATTTTTGAGAATTAGAAACGCGCTTGTCCTCTGGAGTGTCAATTCCTAGGAAAAAGTTTTTAAATTGATTCATTCCAGCATTAGTAAACATTAAGCTGGGATCGTTTTTCACCACAATAGGTGATGATCTTAATATTTTATGATCATTAGCTTTAAAAAACTCCAAAAATAATTTTCTTATTTTATTAGATTTCATACTAGAAAGATTTTAAAGTCTTATGGTTAACATCAATATTCTTTAATAGCTTATAATAGTGTAATATTACTAAATTTGCACTAATAATTTTAATATGGCAAAGATAAAATATTATTACGATACTAAAACATTAAGCTATAAGCGGATTAAATTGTCAAATACTGAGAAAGCTAAGAAGTATCTTCTTTTTATATCCTCTAGTCTTTTGCTTTCTCTTATTATAATTTTCATGTTTTTTCAATTTTTTGATAGTCCAAAAGAAAAAAGATTAAAAAATGAGATTGAAAATCTTACCGATCAATATAATATCATTGATAATAATATAAAAGAAATAGAAATAGTACTTGATGACATACAAAAAAGAGATGACAATATCTATCGAACTATATTTGAAGCAGATCCAATACCTAATTCAATAAGAAAACAGGGGTTTGGTGGTGTAAACAGATACAAAAAACTTAGTGGCTTCTCAAACTCAGAAATAATAATCAATACAACTAAGAAAATTGATCAACTTACAAAACAATTATATCTTCAGTCAAAGTCATTTGACGAAATAATAAATCTCGCTAAAAACAAAACAAAAATGCTCTCTTCTATTCCAGCTATTCAACCTGTCTCTAATAAAGATCTAAGCAGAATGGCTAGCGGATATGGGTATAGAATACATCCTATATATAAAACAAGAAAATTACATGCAGGTATGGATTTTTCTGCTAAAAATGGCACTGAAATATATGCCACAGGAGATGGAGTAGTCTCAAAAGTTAGAAAAAGTAGAAGGGGGTATGGAAATCATGTAAAGATTAACCATGGTTTTGGATATGAAACATTATATGCTCATATGTCAAAATATATTGTAAAACGAGGGCAGAAAGTTAAACGAGGAGAAATCATCGGATATGTAGGGAATACAGGGACCTCAGTTGCGCCTCATTTACATTATGAGGTACATAAAGACAAAAAAAATATAAATCCAGTAAATTTCTACTATAATGACCTAAACCCTGATGAATATGAGAAAATGCTTGAGATATCATCTCAATCTAATCAGTCTTTTGACTAAATAAGTCTATAAATGAAGGAACACAAAAAACTTTTCTACCAAATTGGTGAAATTGCTAATAAACTAAATGTCAACGTTTCTTTAATTAGATTCTGGGAGAAAGAATTCGATGTACTAAAACCTAAAAAAAATAAAAAAGGAAACAGGTTATTTACACAAAAAGACTATGATAATCTTAAAATAATATACCATCTAGTTAAAGAGAGGGGTTTTACTCTAAATGGCGCAAAAAGAAAATTAAAAGAAAACAAAGAAGACAAAACAGATAGTCTAAGTATTGTAAGTCATTTAAAAGAAATTAGAAAATTTTTAGTTGAACTAAAGGAGCAACTATAAATATATGGACCAAGATTCTATAGATAAAATTAAGAACAAACTATCTAAAGAAGTAGCTGAAACTAAGCTAAAAATATCAAAATATAAGGAATTAAGCAAGCCTATCCCTCCAGAGAATTCAATTGGACGAGTAAGTAGAATGGATGCTATAAATAACAAAAGTGTAGTTGAAGCTGCACTAAGAGAAGCGGAAAATAAACTCAAACAACTTGAGATAATTAATAAAAAGATTGGAGATGCTGATTTTGGAATATGCAACTCATGTAAAGGAAAGATTCCTTTTGGCAGGCTAATAATTAGACCACATAGCCAGCTATGTGTAAAATGCGCAAAATAAAGTACAAATGAAAATTATTAAGCACGCCCTCAGATATATCAAATATCTCTTTAAATCCCAGAATCATTATTCTATTCACTCTCCAACTATATATAATTTCATAAGTAATGTTATTTATTCAACAACATCCAAATCTGAAACCAAAGAAATTGAAGAATTAAGAGTCCAATTATATGCAAATGAATCCTTTATTAATATTAAAGATTATGGAGCTGGAAGCAATATCAACAATAATAATAAAAGAAAAATAAAAGAGATTGCAAGAAATTCATCAAAAAATTCAAAATATGGTAATTTATTATACAGAATAGTTAAATCCCTAAATCCTAACACTATTTTTGAGCTTGGAACATCATTCGGAATCAGCACCTGTTATCTAGCAAAAGGGAGTCCACAAACAACTATAACAACATTTGAAGGTTGTAATGAATCGGTAAAAATAGCTAGCAACAACTTTGCTAAGTTAGAGTTTAATAACATAAAAATAATACATGGGAATTTTAAAGATACCCTAGAAAAGGAATTTGCTCGAAATAATAATCTCGACCTCATTTTTATTGATGGAAATCATACTGAAAATGCAACAATTAAGTATTTTGAATTAGCCTTAAATCATTCACATAACAAAACAATTATTATTTTTGATGATATTCACTGGTCAAAAGGAATGGAAAATGCATGGAAGCATATAACAAGATCTAAAAAAACTACTGTAACTATTGATTTGTTTTTTGTAGGAATAGTTTTTCTAGATCCAAAATTAAGTAAAGAGAATTTTATAATTAGATTTTAATAAACTATGAAAATATATACTAAAGAAGGAGATAAAGGTAGAACCCAGTTATTTGGAGGAACCGAAATCTCGAAAGACAATCATAGATTGAAATGCTATGGAACAATTGATGAGCTAAATGCATATATCGGACATATACATGATCATAATATAAGCGAAGAATCAAAAAAAATTACATTAATAATACAAAATACTTTGTTTGACTTAGGAAGTAATGTAGCTTTTGATCAAAAAAATCAAAAAATAAAAGTTCAATGTATAAATGAAGAAGATGTTAGTGTAATTGAAAAAGAAATTGATAGAATGGAAGCAAAACTTCAAGTGTTAAGTAACTTTATCTTACCCTCAGGACATCCAATTACTTCATTATGTCATATTGCTAGGACAGTATGTAGAAGATCGGAAAGAAATCTAGTGGCATTAATGAAGACCGAGAAAGTAGATCTCTTAAATATTAAGTATCTAAATAGGCTCTCTGATTTTTTATTTGTTCTTGCTCGTTATAATCTATATAAACATGGGCTAAAAGAGATTAAATGGCAAAAAAAGACCTAATTCTTAGTATAATTAACTAAAAAAATTACTTTTGCAAAAAAAACGTTGTTATGTATTGGACATTAGAACTGGCATCAAAGCTAGAAGACGCTCCCTGGCCTGCAACTAAAGATGAATTAATTGATTTTGCAATCAGATCAGGAGCTCCAATGGAAGTTGTTGAAAATCTTCAAGAATTAATTGAAGATGAGCCTGGTGTGCTATGGGAAACAATAGAAGATATTTGGCCAGATTACCCAACTAAAGAAGATTTCTTCTTTAATGAGGATGAGTATTAAGCTCTTTTCCACCTCTTTTCTTTTGTATACTATCTTAATTAGGATTATTTTTGTTACATCATAATTTAAAACAATGGCAGGAATCTTTAATGTTATTACTAAAATTTTCGGGAGCAAATACGATAAAGACTTAAAAGAAATTAAGCCAATTGTTAAAGAGATTCTCAATGAACACAACAAAATATCTAAACTTACAGATGACGAGTTAAGAGAACAGACTAACTTACTTAAGAAAAAGATCAACGATTTTATTAGTGATGAAAAAGAAAAAATTCAACGTCTCAAAGAAAAATCAACTCAAAAAACTGTTTTAATAAAAGATAAAGAGAAACTCTATGAAGAAATTGACAATCTTGAAAAAGAAATAATTAATAAAACAGAAGAGGTATTAGATAAAATTCTTCCAACTGCATTTGCTGTCATTAAAGAAACAGCAAAAAGATTCACCGAAAAAAGCATCATAACTGTAAAAGCAACAGAATTTGATAGAAATTTAGCTGCAAAAAAAGATTTTATAACAATAAAAGATAATAATGCTATATATCAGAATTCCTGGAATGCAGCAGGAAATGATATTACATGGGACATGATACATTATGATGTGCAGTTAATAGGTGGTATTGTCTTACATAAAGGAAGAATTGCTGAGATGCAGACTGGAGAAGGAAAAACACTTGTAGCAACATTACCAGTCTACCTAAATGCGTTAACTGGACTAGGAGTTCATCTGGTTACTGTCAACAACTATCTTGCTAAAAGAGATAGTGAGTGGATGGGGCCTTTATTTCAGTTTCATGGATTAAGTATTGATTGTATTGATAATCATCAACCAAATTCTGAAGAAAGAAGACAGGCTTATCTAGCAGATATAACATATGGAACTAATAATGAATTTGGTTTTGATTACCTAAGAGATAATATGGCAAAAAGACCTGCCGACTTGGTGCAAAGAAAATTGCATTATTCAATAGTAGATGAGGTAGATTCTGTTTTAATTGATGATGCAAGAACACCTCTCATAATATCTGGACCAACTCCTCAAGGAGATGTTCATGAATATAATGAGCTTAAACATAAAGTAGACCAATTAGCTCAAGTTCAGAAGAAATACGTGACATCTATACTTTCAGATTCAAAGAAATTCTTTAAAGAAGGAGATAAAGATAAAGGAGGTTTTAACCTATTTAGAGCCTTTAGAGGATTGCCAAAAAATAAAGCTTTAATTAAGTTTCTAAGTGAAGAAGGAATCAGAGCTCAACTTCAAAAGACGGAGAATTTCTATATGCAAGACCAGAATAAAGAGATGCATATTGTTGATGAAGAATTATTTTTTGTTATTGATGAGAAGAATAATTCTATTGAATTAACAGAAAAAGGATTGAATCTGATGACCACATCAATTGACGATAAAGATTTTTTTATTTTACCTGATGTTGGACAAGAAATTGCTGAAATTGAGAAATCAAATATATCGGAAGAAGAAGAGGCAATAAAAAAAGAATCATTATTAAGAAATTTCTCTATTAAAAGCGAAAGAATTCATACAATCAACCAGCTACTTAAAGCATACACATTATTTGAGAAAGATGTTGAATATGTTGTTATGGATAATAAGGTGAAAATTGTGGATGAACAGACTGGAAGGATAATGGATGGAAGAAGATACTCAGATGGATTGCATCAAGCGATCGAAGCTAAAGAAAATGTAAAAATAGAAGCTGCCACCCAAACATACGCTACAGTTACATTACAAAATTACTTTCGAATGTATAATAAGATCTCTGGAATGACTGGTACAGCTGAAACTGAAGCTGGAGAATTTTGGGAAATATACAAGTTAGATGTAGTGTCAATACCAACAAACAAACCTATCCAAAGAAATGACAAGGATGATCTGGTCTATAAAACTAACAGAGAAAAGTACAATGCTGTTGTTGAAGATATTGATACTCTTAGCAAGGAAGGAAGACCTATACTTGTAGGGACAACCTCTGTCGAGATATCAGAACTATTAAGCACCATTCTAAGAAAACGAGGCATCAAACACAATGTACTAAATGCAAAATTACATCAAAAAGAAGCAGATATTGTAGCAGAGGCTGGAGATAAAAGCATAGTAACAATAGCAACAAATATGGCTGGTAGAGGAACAGATATAAAACTATCAGATCAAGTAAAGAACTCAGGAGGCCTTGCTATAATAGGAACAGAGAGACATGATTCTAGAAGGGTAGACAGACAATTAAGAGGAAGGGCAGGTAGACAAGGGGATCCAGGGTCATCTCAATTTTATGTCTCATTAGAAGATAACCTTATGAGATTATTTGGCTCTGAAAGAATTGCAAAATTAATGGATAGAATGGGGTTAGAAGAAGGAGAAGTTATTCAACATTCTATGGTAAGCAAATCTATTGAAAGAGCACAAAAAAAAGTTGAAGAAAATAACTTCGGAATACGTAAAAGATTACTAGAATATGATGATGTAATGAATCAACAAAGAGAAGTAATCTATAAAAAGAGAAGACATGCCTTATATGGAGATAGAATCTCTCTTGATATATCTAACAGTATATTTGATACGTGTGAGAATATCATTAACGAAACTCATGAAACAAAAGATTTCGAAGGATATAAATTAGCATTAATAAGATTATTATCAATTAATAGCCCAATATCTAATGAGGATTTTAAAAATCTAGATAAAGAAGAAATAATTGATCAAACATTTGAAAAATGCTATGAAAATTATCAAATAAAATCAAAATCAATTACAAAACAAGCGTTCCCTGTGATAAAAGATGTATATGAAAAACAAGGCGCTACATATGAAAATATAATAATTCCTTTTACCGATGGAATGAAAACACTCCAGGTAGTAACTAATCTGGAAGAAGCTGTGAAATCTGAAGGAGGAAACATACCTGAATCTATTGAGAAGAGCGTCACATTAGCAATTATTGATAATATCTGGAAAGATCATTTACGAGAAATGGATGACTTAAAACAATCTGTTCAGAATGCTGTATACGAACAAAAAGATCCTTTATTAATTTATAAGTTTGAATCATTCAATCTCTTTAAAAAACTAATCTTTAAGATTAACAAAGAAATTGTATCATTTCTATTAAAATCTGGTCTTCCATCAAGCTCCGATCAGATAACTGAAGAAAAAAACACAAATACTAATAACAATCTTCAAACAAGCCGACCTGAAAACACTACATCTAACAACTCTGAAAGCCAAAAAGTGCAGAAAGTACAACCTGTAAGAGTAGAACAGAAAATTAATAGAAATGACCCTTGTCCTTGTGGTTCAGGAAAGAAATATAAAAAATGTCATGGATAATTTAACAACATAAATTATCCAGGCCTCCTATCTTATTTTAAATATCTAAAATCGTGATTATCTTCAATTCTTTGCAACAGATTATATATAAGATGTATTACATTTTTAACATCATCTTTACTTACAGACTCAACAGTTGTATGCATATATCTTAAAGGAAGCGAAACTAAGGCAGATGCAACACCACCTGTTGCAAATGCAAAGGCATCTGTATCGGTACCTGTTGCTCTAGAAGCAGCACCTCTTTGGAATGGAATATTATTAGATTCTGCAGCTTTAATTACTAAATCTAATAAATTATTTTGTACTGATGGACCATAAAATAAGACAGGACCATCTCCACATTTTATGTCTCCTTGTTTAATTTTATCTATCATTGGAGTATGCGTATCATGACATACATCAGTAACTATTGCAATATCAGGCTTAATTGTCTCAACAATCATTTGGGCGCCCCTAAGACCAACCTCTTCTTGAACAGAATTTGTTATATACAAACCAAAAGGAAGCTTAATACTATTCTCTTTCAAGAGCCTCGCAACTTCAGCAATCATGAACCCTCCAATTCTATTATCTAAGGCTCTCCCTACATAGTATCTATTATTAAGAGTCATAAACTCATCCTCATATGTAACAACAGATCCAACATGAACTCCTAACTTCTCAACTTCATCTTTTGTAGTACAACCACAATCAAGAAATATATTATCTAATTTAGGTGGTTTTTCATCAGCGGCCGTTCTAGTATGAATTGCTGGCCATCCAAACACTGCTTTTACTATGCCTTTTTCCGTATGTATATTTACTCTTTTTGATGGAGCTATTTGATGATCTGAACCACCATTCCTTCTTAAGTAAATAAAGCCCTCTTTTGTAATATAGTGTACAAACCAAGAAATCTCATCAGCATGAGCTTCAATTACTACTTTATATTTTGCTTCAGGATTAATTACACCAACAACAGTACCATAAGTATCCACAAAATGGGTATCAATATATGGTTTTATATAATCAAGCCATAACTGCTGTCCTTTACTTTCAAAACCAGTAGGAGATGGATTGTTAATATACTTTTCTAAAAATTCTTCGGAATCCTGAGTAACTATTTTATTTGCTTTCATATTCTATTTATTAAATAAATCTACCCCTCTTTCTAACCAATCCTTAAAAAGAGATACAGAGCCATAATCCTGATAATTGGCCGGCTCAATCAGCTGATTTTCATTATGATCTAACATCACATAATAAGGCTGAGAATTAGTGCCAAAATTATTGGCCTGTAACACCATCCATTTATCACCAGTTGTTTTTACTTTCTTTTCCTTACCTGCCATCATTGTTGTATACTGCTCATCTTTAGGTAAATCAATTCTTTCATCGACGTATAAGGATACCAACACAACATCATTACGCAACATCTCTTTAACATATTGATCAGACCAGACTTGTTCTTCCATTTTTCTGCAATTAACGCATGCATGGCCAGTAAAATCTAGCATTAATGGTTTATCAATTTTTTTTGCATGCTCTAAGGCTTCTTTATAATCGTGGAAAACCATCAAACCTTGTGGCCCTATATGCTGACCATTAGAAGAATGTTTTATATCATTAGAGCCAATCTGTACAGCACCAACACCCTGAGGAGATTCACTATACTGCATTGGTGGTGGGAAGGCATTAATTATCTTTAATGGAGCACCCCATAATCCAGGTATCATATATATTGTTAATGTTCCAGTCAAAATAGCTACTGAAAATCTACTTACAGAAATATATTCTAAATCCGAATCATGAGCAAATTTTAAAAACCCTAATAAATACATGGTAAGTAATGCAAAAATTACAATCCAAATAGCAATAAACAACTCTCTCTCTAATAAGTGAGTCTGTAAAACAAGATCAGCATTTGATAAAAACTTAAATGCTAAAGCTATTTCTAAAAACCCTAATGTCACCTTAACAGAATTTAACCAGCCTCCAGATTGAGGTAAAGAATTTAACCAGCCAGGAAAAGCTGCAAAAAAAGCAAATGGTAAAGCAATAGCAAGAGAAAAACCTAACATCCCAATAATTGGGCCAAAATAACCCCCTGTAGAAGCCTCAACTAATAAGGTTCCAACGATTGGTCCAGTACATGAAAATGAAACTAAAGCAAGAGTAAAGGCCATAAAGAAAATTCCTATAAGACCTCCTTTATCAGATGCTTTATCTGTTTTATTTACCCAAGACGTAGGAAGCTGCAATTCAAATGCCCCAAGAAAAGATGCTCCAAAAATTAATAATAATAAGAAGAAACCTATATTAAAATAAACATTCGTAGCCATATTATTTAATGCATCTGCACCAAAAATAGATGAGACTCCAACGCCAAGCGCAACATAAATAACAATAATTGAAATACCATAAATTATAGCATTGGCAATTCCCCTTGCTTTTGTCTTAGATTGTTTTGTAAAAAATGATACTGTCATTGGTATCATAGGAAATACACATGGTGTTAAAAGCGCAGCAAAACCACTTAAAAATGCTATAAAAAACAAAGCCCACATTGACTTTTCTTCAGTTTCATTTAAGGGTTTGCTTGCAGAAGAGATTAAGGATTCATCAATACCATCAATTTGAAATTCAAATTCTAATGCTTCCGGGGGTAAACATTGAGTACTATCACATGTCATATAATAAACCTCTCCCTTAAGAACAAAATCTTCAGTAGAATAAACCTGTACTTTTACTGTGAAAAGTGCTTCTTTTTTAAAATACTTGAGAACAACATCATAATTTGGATCAAAATCTTCAATAGGAACACCCTCATTTACCCCATCTGCATCAACACCATAAGTATTAGTAGATGGATTAAAAAAAGAAAACTCTGTTGATACTGGGCCTTCACCAGCATCTTGTGAATAAATATACCAACCATCATCTATAGTTGCCTTAAAGTTTAATTCTATCTCAGTATCAGAAACCTTTTTTTGTGAAAAATCCCACTTTACTGGATCAAAAATCTGTGCAGATGATAAAAAAGTTAAAGCTGTAAAAAATATTATTAATCTCCTCATAAATTATCTTTTAAAAGAGTTGCAATATACGTCTTTTTAGTTTTAGATGTAATCTTATAACGATCATCTATTCTATATCCAATGATCCAAACTATATCTTTTCCAGAACATAAAATAAAAACTTTTTCTTTTGAAAAAACGTCTAATTTTATATCAATGAAAAAATCACTTATTTTCTTAAATGAGTCCATGCCCAGGGGGATAAACTTATCTCCATCTTCCCATTTCCGTATTTTAAGTGGGAATATTAATTTGTCTTTATCTAAATAAGCAATATCTTGATTAGAATCATAAGAAAGCAAATCAGATATAGCAAACTGCATTTTTAATGGAGCATCTATACATGCTATGTTTTTTTCAATACAACAACTCTCCTGTATACTATCATCTATAGGTTCTAGAAAGAGATACTCTCTATCAATTAATAATTGATGTGAAGAAGAAAAAAATCTAAGACCACTTCCTTTATTTATAGCCTTAGCTATACTCTCTATATCATTAAAACCGTATTTATGGAAAACCTCATATATATATACCTCTGGTGGAGACAAAGCAGCTAAATGATTCTTTAATATTTTGAACCCTGCCTTATGCTTAGTAATTATCCTATCTAAATCAGATTGGATCGAATTCTTATATATGTAATATACTTTATCAAGTATATCAATCTCTCTAGAAATAGTTTTTGAAATACTTGGATTCATCTCTTTCAACAATGGAACTAAGTTGTGTCTAATATTATTTCTCAAATATTTATCTGATATATTACTAGAGTCTTCTCTATATTCTAATGAATATTTATTGACATAATTAACAATCATATCGCGAGTAGCGAATATTAGAGGCCTAACAACATACTTGTTTTTGTTGTTTATACCTAACATACCTTTAATGCCTGTCCCTCTTATAATGTTTATTAAAAAGGTTTCAATATTATCATCATAATTATGTGCAACAGCAATATAATCAGCAGAAATATTCTTTCTTATCTTTTCCAACCAAGCATATCTTTGTTCTCGAGCTGCCATCTGTAGAGATATCTTCTCTTCAGTTGCATATTGATTTGTGCTAAAACTAGTAGTATGAAAAGGGACTGTATATTTGGTCGCCAACTGTTGAACAAAAGCTAGATCTTCATCCGATTCCTTTCCTCTTAGATTAAAATTACAATGTGCAAATTCAATATTATATCCTGACCTAATAAGTAAATCTGCTAAACATATACTATCAATTCCTCCACTTATCGCCAATACAATTTTAGAATCTTTACGAAAAAGATAATTATGATCTATATATTCTAAAAAATTACTCTTCATCTAAGGTAAATTTTAATAAATCAAATGTCGGTTTTGCTTTAATCAAACATTCCTCATATTCTTTCATTGGTATAGATTTTGAGGTAATGGCTCCGCCAACAGACAAGGACAAATATTTTGTTGAGCTGTCATATAAAAGACTACGAATTACAACATTAAAATCAAAATCTCCAGATGGAGTGACATAACCAACAGAACCTGAAAATAAGCCGCGCTTACTCTCCTCGTATTTCTCAATCAAATTTAAAGCCTTGAACTTTGGTGCACCAGTCATTGAACCCATTGGAAATGTTGTCTTAACAACATCTGTAAAATCTGTTTCATCGCTAACTTCTGAAGATACTGTAGAGATCATTTGATGCACATTAGAAAAAGTATAAACACCACATAATACATCAACATTTACTGAGCTATCTTGTGCAGTCACGGACAAATCGTTTCTTACAAGATCAACTATCATTATATTCTCGGACAATTCTTTCTGGTCTTTTAATAAATCATGAAATAACTCAGAATCTTTCTTAGAATCATGAGATCTCCTACTTGTGCCCTTAATCGGTTGAGAAATAATTTTATTTTTTTTCTTATATAAGTATCGTTCTGGACTACAACCAATAACACTGATATTATCAATATTAAGAAACGAAGAGAAGGGAGATCTTGTTGTTTTGTTTAAATTATAAAAAAGCTTAGGCGAAGATATATCTGCCAATTCATTATAAAATTCTTGACAAAAATTCATCTCATAAATATCCCCTCTCTGTATATGCTCTTTAATACGTCTAACTTTATTCAAATAAGATTCTTTTGTTTCTCTTCTTTCTAAACTTAATGAGTTAATCTTTTTTTTATCTATCTCTGTATTCATGATTTCTTTGTAAATACAATCTATCTTATCTTTATTATCGAACGTTTCGATAGTTAGAATATTATCTTTAAGCAGAAACACGTGTTTAGGAACAAAAAAGACTGTGTTTTCAATATAAAAATTATCTGTATTTTCTGAGCGCAAATCATAAATCTCATTCTTCAAATCATAAGAAAAACAACCAAACAACCAGTCATTCTCCTCCTTATAAAAATACTTTAACTTATTAAATGAATCATTACTAGATCTTAATACTTTAATGGAATCAAATGCGAAAATTGCATCATATTGAAAATATCTTTCCGGGAATTTTCCTTGAGAAAAATTTGAATCTAATAAACATGAGTATTTATACTTGTGAGTATAAAAAATCATTTTATTTATAAAGTCTTCTTTATTAATAATCTGATATGTAAAATTATTTCGCACAAGGCAAAAATATAAAATACGTAAACAATAAATTTACTACATTTGAACTTAATGAAGAAATATCTAATTATATTACTGTTAACTCCTCTTCCATTGTTCTCACAAATATTTAATCAAAAATCAGATCTAATAAAAATAAAATATGAATCAGATCTTGATAATCTAATTAATAAAAATCATAAAATAAACCAACAAAAAGACGGTATATTAGGATGGAGGGTTCAATTAACCTTTAAAAGCACAAAAGAAGAAATTAAAAAAATAAGAGTAAACTTTATAAAACTATACCCTGAAATACCTACGTATCTAACATATGACTCTCCATATTATAGAATATGTGTAGGTAATTTTAGATCAAAACATGAAGCTATTAAGCTGAACAACTTTATTAGAAAAAACTATATTGAAGCGTATCCGGTTCAGAAAATCATCCCAATCTCCTTATTACGGAATTAACTTAACTCTCTCTTTATCTCGATATTATCGTATCCTTCAATAATATCTCCTACCTTAATATCATTAAAATTCTCAATTGACATTCCACATTCAAAACCTTTCTTGACCTCATTTACATCTTCCTTAAATCTTTTTAAAGAAGATAGGTTCCCAGTGTAGACCACAACACCATCTCTAATTAATCTAACCTTACTTTTTCTTGAAAGGTTTCCATCCAGAACCATACAGCCAGCAATAGTCCCAACCTTTGATATTTTAAAAATATCTCTAATTTCTATATTACAAATAATCTTCTCTTCAACATCAGGGCTTAACATTCCTTCCATTGCTAATTTTAAATCCTCTATAGCTTTATATATTATAGAGTAAAGTCTAATGTCTATATTTTCAGTTTCTGCTAATTTTCTAGCCTGTAATGATGGTCTAACTTGAAAACCAATAACTATTGCATTAGATGCAGCAGCCAGCATAACATCAGATTCTGAAATTTGTCCAACTGCTTTCTGAATAATATTGATTTTTATTTCTTCATTTGATAATCCTTCTAAAGAATCTGAAAGGGCTTCAATAGAACCATCAACATCACCCTTAACAATAATATTAATCTCCTGAAACTCACCTAATGCTATCCTTCTTCCTATCTCGTCTAGCGTTAAATGCTTCTGTGTTCTTACACTCTGTTCTCTCTCCAATTGCATCCTTTTAGTTGCAATCTTCTTTGCTTCCTGTTCACTATCCATTACAAAAAACTCATCTCCAGCAGTAGGAGCACCATCCAAACCAAGTAGGACTACTGGAGTAGAAGGACCTGCTTCATCTCTCTTATTACCTCTTTCATCAAGCAATGCTTTAACTTTCCCAGAACATCTTCCTGCCAAAACATAATCACCAACCTTTAAAGTTCCTTTTTGCACTAAAATAGTTGACAAGAAACCTTTTCCTTTATCAAGAGATGCTTCAACTACTGTTCCTTGAGCATTTCTATTAGGATTTGCCTTTAACGCCAACATCTCTGATTCTAACAATACCTTCTCTAATAACTCTTGAATACCAGTACCTTCTTTCGCAGAAATATCATTAGACTGATACTTTCCTCCCCAATCCTCCACCAGCATGTTAATTTCTGCTAATTCCCCTTTTATTTTTTCTGGATCTGCTGTAGGAATATCAATCTTATTAATTGCAAAAATTATAGGAACTCCTGCAGCTTGCGCATGACTAATTGCCTCTTTAGTTTGTGGCATAACCTTATCATCAGCAGCCACAACAACAATGACAATATCTGTTACTTTTGCACCCCTTGCTCTCATTGCCGTAAATGCAGCATGACCAGGTGTATCTAAAAAAGAAATCTTCTTATTATCTTTTAGGGTTACCTCATAAGCTCCTATATGCTGAGTTATACCGCCAGATTCTCCAGCAATAACATTACTATTTCTAATATAATCCATTAAAGATGTCTTCCCATGATCTACATGGCCCATTATAGTTACAATAGGTGCCCTAGGTATCATGTCTTCCTCATTATCAACTTCTTCTTGAATATCTTCTTGAATATCTGCTGTAACAAATTCCACTTCAAGACCAAAATCCTCTATTAACATCTCAATAGTCTCAGCATCTAACCTCTGATTCATACTCACCATGATACCTAAACTCATACATGAAGTTATAATCTCTGTTACACTAATATTCATAAGTGAGGCTAATTCATTAGCTGTAGCAAATTCTGTTATCTTAATAACCTTATCTGACTTAACCTGTTCTTCTATCTCTTGATCTAAGATTGCCTTATGCGCATCCCTTTTTTCTTTTCTGTTCTTTACGGAAGATTTTTTTCCAGAACCTTGAAGTTTAGCAAGGGTTTCTCGAACTCTCTTTTGCGCTTCCTCAGGAGAAATCTCAATATTTTTTGTTTTTGGCTTTCTAGAATTATTAAACTTTTTTGGATCAATCTTTTTCTTTAAAATCCTTTTTCTTTTCTTTTTAGAATCTTCCGTATTTATATTTGATGCTGCAGCTGGCTTATCAAATTTTGTTAAATCAATCTTTTTCCCAGTTTGTGTTACCCCTTTTATCTTCTTGGATTTTGCTTTTATTAAATCATCATTTTTTTTATCAAGACTTTCATCGGTACTGGTATCCTTATTTACTTCTAAATCCTTCTTAACTTTTATAGCAATTTTATTTTTCTCCTTTAGAATATCCTGCTCTTCTTTTAACCTCCCCTCCTCCTCTTGTTTAATAATTTCTTCAGCTTTCTTAAGTTCCTGTTCTTTCGCTAATAATTGTGCAGAGATTTTAGCTGCTTTAGAGGAATCAAATTCCTCAAGTAATTGCATATATACATCCTTAGAGATCTTTGAATTAGGATTTAACCCAGAGATTCCTTTGTTAGATAAAAACTCTAATATCCTATCAATCTTTACATTAAATTCTCTAACTAACTTACTTAATCTTACACTATCCTGTTTAGACATATATAAATTTAATTTTAATCCTCAAGCTCTGATTTAAATATATTCAACACTTCTTCTACCGTTTCCTTCTCCAGATCTGTTCTAGCAATTAAATCATTAGCTTCTATAGCCAATACACTTCTAGCGCTATCACACCCTATTGCTTTTAAAGCATCTAAAACCCAATCTTCAATCTCATCTACAAACTCATCAATTGCCACATCATCTTCGTAGCTTGCTGCATCTCTAAAGACATCAATCTCATAACCAGTTAATCTACCTGCAAGACCAATATTATTTCCTCCTCTGCCAATAGCCAAAGAAACTTGATCAGCATCCATTATAACTTTTGCTCTATTATTTTCTTCATCAATAGTTACTGAATTTATTTTTGCAGGACTTAATGCTCTAGTAATTAATAACTGCTGGTTCTCTGTAAAATTAACTACATCAATATTTTCATTCCTTAATTCTCTAACTATTCCATGTATTCTAGACCCTTTCATTCCTACACAAGCTCCAACAGGATCAATCCTATCATCATATGACTCAACACATACCTTAGCTCTCTCTCCAGGATTTCTCACAACATTTTTAATTGTAATAATACCATCAAAAACTTCAGGAACCTCCATCTCAAACAACCTTTCAATAAACTCAGTTGCAATCCTTGAAAGAACAATATTAGCCTTATTGTTCTTAATATTTACCTCCTTAATAATTGCTCTTACAGATTCTCCTTTTTTAAAGAAATCTTTTGGTATCTGTTCTGATTTTGGTAATGACATATCATTACCTTCATCATCAGTTAATAATATTTCATTTCTCCAAATCTGATAGACTTCCCCGTGAACAATCTCACCTATCCTAGATTCATACCTTTTAATTAACACATCTCTATGTTCTTCATGGATCCTTGAGATTAAATGTTGCCTAATAGATAATACCTGTCTTCTACCAAACTCCGAATCAAAGCTTACTAGCTCTGATAACTCTTCACCTACTTCATAGTCATCTTCTATTTTAAGAGCATCAGAGAGAGAAATCTGTGAGATCTCATTTTCTACATCCCCATCTGCAACAACCTCTCTGTTTTTCCATATTTCTAAATCACCTTTATCCACATTAATAATTACATTAAAATTCCCCTCATCATCATATTTTTTTTCTAAAACAGATTTAAAAACATCCTCTAAGATGTTCATCATTGTTTCTCTGTCAATGTTTTTAACATCCTTGAATTCAGAGAACGATTGAATAAGATTTTCTACTTCCATTAAATTTTATTTAAAGTTTATTTTCAATTTTGTTTCTTTTATTTCTTCAAAAGGTATCATAACATCATTTAATGTATATTGTTTGTTATTTCCCTTGTCTTTCTTTAACACTTCTAAGGTTATATTATCATTATATTCTTTCAAAAGACCAGAGATTTTTTTACCATCCCTCTTTTTTACCACAACCTCTTGTCCTTGATGTTTCAAGTATTGCTCTTTTATCTTCAAGGGATTTGTAAGTCCAGGGGAACATACTGTTAATTCATAATCTTCATCATCCCTGTCAAAATTATCATGTATATGCCTGCTTATTGCTAAGCAATCATCTACATGAACTCCACTATCTCTATCAAAATATATTGTAATAACATTAGTGTTGCTAACTGTTATATCAACAATATAACCATTTAGCTCAACAGCCTTTTCTAATGCAACCTTTCTTATGTCTTCTTTTAATAACATGGCTTAATAAAAGAAGGGGCTCCTGCCCCTTCTCATTCATTCATATTTTTCCATGCAAAGATACAATCTTTTTCTTAATCATGCAAAAACAAGCAAAATTGTTTATATACTAATTAAGAGCTTCCGCTTTCTTTTTTGATGTATTAAAAAAGTCTTCAGGGCCTGTAGTAAGGTCTCTACTCATCTGATAAGCTTTTTCAAACATCTGTTTAGCTTGTAATGTGTCTCCTGATGCTAATAGTATATCTCCCATAGAATCATATGCATTAGGCTCATCAGGATGAACAGTAATATATACATCTAGATGGTTTTTTGCTGCATCCATATCTCCTTTCTCCATCATAAAATATGCCATCATATTATTCAATATGCTTGATTCAGGAAATCTCTTTAAGCCAATCTTCACATTAGCAATCCTTTTGTCAATATCTTCTAAATAATACGCGTACCAAGCTCTTAATAATGGGTCATTAGCTGCGTATAACAAAGCATCCTCATACTTACTTAATCTTTCCTCCTTAGATGAAGATGGTGTCATTGTCTTAATAGTATACCTTTCAGCTAATGAAGCTCCTTCTAATTTTGGTTCAATCTCATCTATTAAAGCAAGTAGCTCATCCTTTTTTCCATTAAGATATAAATAATGCATCTTGCCTAAATGAGCAACTGCTAAATTTGGATCTAACTCTACAAGACTATCAGAATAAGCTAATGCATCATTATTTCTCAGATTAGCCATAGCATATCTCATGCTATTATACATTGATAATGCCCCCTCAACTTCAGTAGACGGCCATACAAAAGAATTTGATGCTCTATTAAGATCCCAATTCATCCATGAATGTCTCTTAAAAACTAACTTACCCATTTGCTTTCCAATTATTGAATGGAAACCAGATTTTGTTGTTTTTATTCCAGAAACATAACCGCTTAAATTACCATAAACACTAGCTACATTTCCAAAAACTTCAATATCTCTTACTTCAGCAACCATAGAGTCTTCATAAAACCATTCTGCTTTTATTTTACTGTGATCATTTACCCAATCTGGCCTTCCTACCCATCCATTAGATAAATTATATAGCATAATTGAATCCCCTATATTCTCTTTAAAAGATAAAATAGCATCCTCACCATCAATCTGATCTGAGAAATGTGTAAGAACAAAATCTTCGACCTTGTTTTTATCTAACGATGAATTACATGCTGAAAATATTACAGCAAAAAATAATAAATAAATTGTCTTTTTCATACCTGTTATTGTTTTAGTTATTTTTGATTTATAACCTAAAAGGCCCACAAAAATATGCGGGCCTTTTATAATTTTATAACTATAAAATTATTGTAAAATTACTTTCTTAGTAAGAATACTATCTATCTTTCTTAGTTTAACAAAATATATTCCATTTGAATAATTTGATAAATCTAATTGATTAGAATATTTAACATTATTATGTTCTAAGTTTTCATTATATATTTCATCTCCTAATACATTCATAATTGAGAGAGAAATAATATTATTATTCACAAACTCTATATTAAGCAATCCACTTGTTGGATTAGGATATAGTAATAATGTAGAAGGATCTAAATCATTAATATCCGTGCTTGTATAAACATATTGATTACTCCAATCTTGACATCCATTTGAATCGGTAACAGCACACCAATAAGTTCCGCTTGAATCTGGAAGTATCCATTGTGTTGTCTCATTGGTATTCCACTCATATGTATATGGAGGTGTACCAGTTGATACAATTACAGATAATGTGTCACCATTTTGAACTACTGTAGCGTCAGTTGGACTATCATGAATTGTAAGATCTAGCGTTACTGTACTATCACAACCATTAACATCAGTATATACATTAGTATACATTCCTGTTGAATCATAAGTCACACCATCCCAGTCATATGAATCACAAGCAGACATTGTAACTGTTGATGAACTACTATTGTTAATTGTAAGATCTAACGTTACTGTACTATCACAACCATTTGAACCAGTATATACATTAGTATACATTCCTGTTGAATCATAAGTCACACCATCCCAGTCATATGAATCACAAGCAGTGATTGCAACCGTTGATGATGAACTGTAGTTAATTGTAAGATCTAACGTTACTGTACTATCACAACCATTAACATCAGTATATACATTAGTATACATTCCTGTTGAATCATAAGTCACACCATCCCAGTCATATGAATCACAAGCAGACATTGTAACTGTTAACATAGGATCGCAACAAATAATCTGTGAAAAAGATTGAATATCAACATGGCCTAATTCAGAAGTGATTGTTGTTGTGAAATTCAATAACGTGGTATTTGGATTAACAAATAGATTGCTGAATGTAGCAGTAGAAACATAACCATTCGTTGAGGAATTTCCATCTGCAGGACTTGTAGCAATAACACTTACGCCTCCAGTACTTAGATTTGCAACTCCAAAAGTACCCAAGACAACTCCAGAAGGATCAACTGACTCTACTTCAAAGTCATCTACAGTATTTATTGTACTTAATACTAGGTTCGAGTTTACATTAGTGCCACCAGCAAATAAAACATTCGCACTACCAACAACATCACCAACAACTAAACCAGTGATATCAAATGAGCCTCCATCAGAAACAAAAACTGCTGAATCAATATCAGCTTCACCCGCATCTTGAGACACATCAATAGTTAAGTCAGTTAAAGTATTACATGTATTATCTGATGTCCCAACAGTAACAGTTGGTGAAAAATCAATACATGACATATAATGTGTGAAACTTTGATTATCAACCTCCCCTAATTCAGAAGTAATTGTTGAATTGAAATTTAGCATTCCACTTGTTGGATTATGAAATACACTATTGAATGTTACACTAGATGAATTTCCACCAGTTAATGAATTATTATCTCCAGGGCTTGTAGCGGTTATACTAATACCTCCTCCACTTAAATTCTCAATTGAGAATGAATTTCCTAATGAATCAGAAATCACTGCAGTAGTACCAGTTAAAGAACTAACATATAAGCTAGTGTTATACGTTCCAAGGCTATTAGTAAATGAAGCAGATCCAATATTATCTCCAATAGCCATTGATGATATTGTAAATGAACCTCCATCAGAAACAAATAAAGCGCTTGCCATATCTGTCTCCCCAGCATCTTGACTAACATTAATTGTTAAGCTAGATAAACTATCACAATCATAATTAGATAATGATGTTGAAACTGTAGGTGAAAAATCAGCACAAGACATTAATACATTGATTGATTGATTATCAACTTGCCCAATCTCTGAAGTAATTGTTGAAGTAAAACCTAAAACTCCAACACTTGTATTATTATAAATATTAGTAAGAGTTACAGAAGATGAATTTCCGCTTGTTGTATAATTATTATCTCCAGGACTTGTTGCGCTTACACTAACACCTCCTCCACTTAGATTCTCAATCAAAAAAGAATTAGAAAAATTATCAACCAAAGTAGCAGAGCTTCCACTTACACTACTTACAAATAAATCAGTAGTATATGTATTAGATGTAGTAGTTACAGTAGCGTATCCTACCATATTTCCGACACTCAATGATGCCAAATCAAATGAACCTCCATCGGTCATAAATAAAGAAGCATCCATATCAATTTCACCAGCATCCTGACTTACCTGAATAGTTACATCAGTTAAAAGTCCGCAGTCATTATTAGATAAAATTAGATTCACGCTAGGAGAAAAGTCAGCACATCCCATAAACTGAACAATGGATTGATTGTCAACATCCCCTAACTCAGAGGTAATAGTAGATGAAAACGTTAATACTGATGTTGACGGATTAACAAACAAATTATTAAACGTTGCATTTGATGTGTATCCTCCTGTTGTCGTGTTGCCATCACCAGGACTTGTTGCTGTAATCTCAATCCCATTAGTTAGATTCTGAAGAGTGAAAGACCCTAATGTTCCACTGTTATCAACAGAAAGCACAATAGTACTCCAAGAAGATGTTGCGCCAACAATTAAGGTAGAGTTAATTGTAACACCAGAAGTTAATGTCATATCTGCTGTTCCTAATGTATCTCCAACATTTACACTTGCTAAATCAAATGAACCCGCATCTGATGTAAATACAGAAGAAGCTATATCAGTCTCTCCCTGATCTTGACTAACATCAATACTTAAATCAGCAAGCTGTCCGCAATTTAGATTAGATAAGTTAACACCAACTGTTGGTGAGAAGTTTTGTGAATAACTATTTAAAGAAATTATAGATGCTGCTAAAAAGAAAAATAGGTTCTTTAAAAAGTTTAAATTGTAGTTTTTTTTCATAATATACTTGTTATGTTAATAAATCTGTTCCTTTCCCAAGTTTAACAGAAAGACAAATTTATTAAAAAAAACATTCTACCGCAAGAATTTTACTAGAATAAACTTACTTAAAACGAAACAAGTAGGTATTAACACCTATCTAAAGAGGAGTACAAGGAGGGGAGAAAGTTGCCCGACTAGGGATCGAACCTAGACTCTTCTGCACCAAAAACAGACGTGTTGCCAATTACACCATCGGGCAAATAAATTTTGAAAAGCAAAAATAGAAATAATTAATTACCAGCAAAAAGAAATTAATCAATTCCTTGATAAGGTAAAATTTAATAGTTAAACTAACTTTAAATTTATAAATTCGCATTCACAAATTAACATCAAACTAAACATAAATAATGGAATCATTTAAAAAATTTAACAATATTATTGGATGGTCAGTATTTGCTATTGCATCTTTTGTTTATCTTTCCACAATAGAACAGACAGTTAGCTTTTGGGATTGCGGAGAGTATATTGCTACTGCATACAAGCTTGAGGTTGGCCACCCCCCCGGAGCTCCATTATTTCAGATGTTAGGTAGGCTGTTTTCATTATTTGCTGAGCCAGGAACTAGCCAAGTAGCTGTAGCGGTAAATATTATGTCCGCATTGTGCAGTTCATTTACTATCCTTTTTCTTTTCTGGACAATTACTGCATTTGGAAGAAGAATCTCTTCTTTCAATGTAGAGAAAGAAGAAGACCCTTTCAAAATGATAGCTATACTTGCTGCCGGTGTTGTTGGTGCATTAACTTATACTTTCTCTGATTCATTTTGGTTCTCTGCTGTTGAGGGAGAAGTTTATGCAATGTCATCATTTTTTACAGCGATAACATTTTGGTGTATCCTAAAATGGGAGGAAGAATCGGATCAACCCTCTTCAAATAGATGGCTAATCTTAATCGCATATCTTATTGGACTATCAATAGGGGTTCATTTACTAAGTTTACTTACGATTCCAGCTATGGGAATGATATATTATTACAAAAAATACAAATACACTAAAATAAATGCAATAAAAGCATTTATAATTTCAATGGCAATCTTAGGATTTGTACAGGGGATAATTATACCTAGTGCAGTAGGCTTAATCTCTTCATTTGAATTATTCTTTGTAAATACAGTGGGGCTTCCTTTTAATTCAGGAAGTATTATATACCTCATAACAATAATTGGTCTCATCACATTTGGACTCATCTACACCAGAAAAAACAATAAACCTTTAATGAACAGTATAGTGCTTTCATTTATGATGCTACTAATAGGTTATTCTTCATTTGCTATACTAGTTGTTAGGTCTAATGCTAACCCTCCAATTGATGAAAACAACCCTGAAGATGCTGTTGGATTATTATCATATCTAAAAAGAGAACAATATGGAAGTTGGCCTATTGTATACGGACAATACTTTAATGCAAAATTAGATAATAAAAAACCTTATCTAGATGGAAATCCTACTTATGCTAAAGATGACAAAAAGGGAAAATACATTATCATTGATGATCGTAAAAAATCTATACCTAACTTTAGTGCAAAATACAAAACATTCTTTCCAAGAATGTGGAGTAACACTCAAAGTAGACATGCTGCAGGTTATAAACAATGGGCAGGATTAAGAAATACAGAACGAACTCCAACTTTTAGTCAAAACTTAAAATTCTTTTTTAATTATCAGATTGGTTGGTCATACTTAAGATATTTTATGTGGAATTTTGCAGGAAGACAGAATGATTATATGAATATGGATGGAAACTCATTACATGGAAATTGGGAAAGTGGAATTTCATTCATTGATAATTTAAGACTAGGAACCCCTTCTGACACTATCAGTCCGGATCACCTAAAGAACAATAAAGCAAAAAACCATTATTATTTCTTACCACTGATACTAGGTTTAATTGGAATGCTTTTTCATTTCAAGAAACATAATCAAGATGCTTTAGTTGTATTGCTGTTCTTTTTATTTACTGGTGTATTAATAATCATATATCTTAATGTTGTTCCTTTCCAACCAAGAGAAAGGGATTATGCTTATGTAGGGTCCTTTTATGCTTTCTCAATATGGGTGGGTATTGGACTACTTGGAATATATGATTTCTTAAAACAAAAAACCAATGCTAAAACAAGTATTATAGCAGCATCAACTATTTCAATGCTAATGGCCCCAATCTTATTAGCAGCAGAAAATTGGGATGATCATGATAGATCTGGAAGATATACTGCACTAGAAGTAGCCAAAAACTACCTCAATTCATGCGCAAAAAATGCTATTCTATTTACAAATGGAGATAACGACACCTTTCCTTTATGGTATGCTCAAGAGGTTGAAGGAATCCGTACCGATATTAAGGTTGTCAATCTATCACTATTTAATACTGACTGGTATATTGATCAAATGAAAAGAGCTTCATATGAAGCTGCTCCAATACCTTCATCATTAGAACATGACGACTATAGAAGAGGTACACGAGATTACACTCCTATCCAAGAAAAATTTAAAGAATTTAAAGAAGTTGGTCAAGTTGTTAAATTTATAAACAGCAAGAATACTAAGGCAATGCTTAATACATCTTCTGGATTAAGAAACTACTGTCCAACTAAAAAACTAAAACTTACAGTTGACAAAGAAAAAGCAAAACAATTTGTTCCTGTTGAATATCACAATGAAATTGTAAATGAAATTAAATGGAAAATATCTGGAAATGGTATTTACAAAAATAAATTAATGGTATTAGATATACTAGCTAATTTTAACTGGGATAGACCTATTTACTTTGCAATTACAGTTGGAAGAGATAATTTTATGGGGCTAGAGAAATACTTCCAGCTTGAAGGATTAGCATATAGATTAGTTCCATACATTTCAAACTCTACTGATGGACAAACCGGCGCAATAAATACTGAAGTAATGTATGAAAATCTGATAAATAGATTTAAATGGGGAGGCTTAAATAACTCTGAATTATACTTTGACGAGACCAATACCCGAATGGTTATGAACTATAGAAACAACTACGCCAGATTAGCTGAAAATCTATTTACTAAGAAAGATACTCTAAGAGCAATAGAAGTGCTTGATAAATGTATATCTGAATTTCCAAGAGAAGTAGTAAGCTTAACATACTTTACTATCCCTATAATTGATATTTATTATAAAGCAAAAGAAAATCAAAAAGGAGATGATCTTTTAGCAACAATGATTGATGATTATCTAACTGAATACAGATATCTATCTGAATTTAAAAAAGGGAGTGGCTTAAAACAAAACTTCAATATTTGTGGGCAAGTGCTTGGGAGTTTAACTAGAGTATTACAACTTCATCGAAGAAACGATGACTCATTTACTTATTCTAAAGAAGATAATACCTTTTACAGATCAAAAGAAGGATCTGATAAAGAAGAAATAAATTATTCTTCATATAGAATAAATACATTTCTAGATGAGTTCTATGCTTTACAGTAAATTATTTTGTTTGTAAAGACGCCAACAGGTTTAGCGAAATTTCTTTTTCCATCTATGATCTGGAAAAATAAAACCACTGAAAAAAAGATATGGTTAACTTTTGATGATGGCCCAGATGAGATAGTTACTGTCTTCTTATTATCCGTTTTAAGAAAATTAAAAATCAAAGCAACGTTTTTTCTTATTGGAAAACAAGTAAAGAAGCATCCTATAATCACAAAAAAAATATTAGATGCTGGTCATTATATTGGAAATCATTCCTATTCCCACATAAACGGCTTCCTCAAATCAAAAAAAGAATATGTTAGTGATGTTGATCGAGCAAATTATCTTATAGATTCTAAAATATTCAGGCCTCCATATGGAAAGATCCGGCCTATCCAATTAAGACATCTTAAAAAGAAATACAAAATAATCATGTGGGATATCCTTAGTTGGGATTTTAAAAAAAATATATCTTCAGAGAGACTATACAAGAATGTTATTGATAATGTAGAGAACGGCTCCATTATTGTTTTTCATAACAATATGAAAAGCTATAAAAACTTAAAACAAAATCTAGAGAATATATTATTAAAATTACAAAAAGAAGGATATACTTTTTCTACTACTTGGTAGCAATACAAAAATAATCAAGACAATTATCTGTTAAATCTTGAATTGCATAATCCTCAACCTTAACAGAATCAACTATACTCTCGTTGTTAGCTTTTAATTTATTTCTATTGAACCTATTTAATATATCATATGGGACTTTTAAAATCCATCTAGGCATAATGTACTGTAAATTAAAAATGTCAAACTTTGTTATCTTAGATACGGACTCCTTGTTTTTACTATAATACTCCATGACTACATCATTTCCATAGACACCTTTAACAGTAAGATTATGAAAATATTTTCTTAAAATATTTTTCATTTCAGAAGGCCTATATTCTCTTATATGCCATGGATTTCGGGACAATGACATGAGTTTATTTGGTGTAGTAAGAAGTAGTTTTCCTCCGGGTTTTAAAACCCTATATATTTCTTCAAGAAAATAATTGTCATCTTGGATATGCTCTATTACCTGAAAGGTAACTACAAAATCAATACTATTAGCTTCTATATTTTCCAATGGTGGAATTTCCATCTTATAAAAAACAATGTCATTATCTTTCTTTATTTCATCAGATATAAAAGTATCAAACTTATCTACTCCAATATACTTATCTGAAAATTTAGCCAACTCTTTAATTCCATACCCTTCGCCGCATCCTATCTCTAGTACCGTTCCATTTATTAATGTAGCCGCCTCTTTATATGCTACCATATGTCTTTGAAAAATAACATTCTCAGAAGGGTCTAAATGTGAGCTTCTCTCTGCTGTCTGTATTGCCATATAAAATCTATCTAATTTACAAAAATAATAAAACTAATTTGCTAATTCTAGAAGAACTGGGCAGTGATCAGAATGCCTGGCCTTAGAAAGAATAGCAGACCTATTAAATATTTTTCCTAATAAATCAGACATCATTATATAATCAATCCTCCAGCCTAGATTTTTAGCACGTGCATTAGCACGATAACTCCACCAAGTATACTGATGAGGCTCTTGATTGTTAATTCGGAATGAATCAAGAAAACCTCTAGCCATAAATCCAGTCATCCATTCTCTCTCTACAGGTAAAAAACCTGACATATTTTTGTTTCTAATAGGATTATGAATATCTATTGACTTATGACAAATATTAAAATCACCGCAGATTATTAAATTAGGAACCTGCTTTCTAAGTTGTAATATATATGTTTCAAATAATTTAAGAAACCTTATTTTAAAAGATTGTCTAAGATCTCCACTGCTTCCTGATGGAAAATACACACTCATTACAGAGTAATCTTCATAATATATTCGGATTACCCTGCCCTCATAATCAATATCATCAATCCCACAGCCATATTCTACATGATCTGGTTTCTGCTTGCAAAGAATAGCAACACCACTATAACCTGGCTTACAAGCAGAATGAACATAGCATTTATAACCATTTTTTTGAAATAGCATGCTATCAAATTGCTCTGGCATAGCCTTGATTTCCTGTAGACATACAATATCTGGATCTATAGATGCCAGCCAACCAACTAAATCCTTTTTAATAGCAGCTCTAATACCATTAATATTATATGTTATAATCTTAGTGATACTACCGAAGTCTAAATTCTGACTCTGTTATATAAACATCATCTATAAATAATTTCACAATATAATTTCCTTCAATTAAAGGAATATATCTCTGCCAATCAATACAAACAAATAACTGCTGATTCTTATATTCAACATTAGTTTTTGTTGAAAACATTATTTCTTTCTGATTTAAGATTGTGTCTGAACCAGATAAAATATTATCATTAGGATCAATATATTGTATTAAAACATCTTTACTGCCAGTATCAGCAATAAGATTTGCCGCTATATAAAAACATGCCCTTAAAGTCTGGGTCTTCTCAGCAGATCGTGTTGAAACTTCTTTCCCAGTTCCTCTATATCTAAATGGCTCAACAGAAATATCCATAATCTTTAAGCTTGATCCTTTGTTTACTTTCTCTGATAATTTAATATTAGTCTTGTTTAGCTTATAATTTTTCCAATTGATATTCTTATTGACTTTAATAACACTATCCTTTTCAATACTTAATCGCTCCGTAACATAAAAAAGAGAATCTATATCCTTAATATAATTTTGAGATATTCTTTTTAAATTTTCAATTTTAATTCTAGCCTCTTTTAAATCATTTTTATTTCTAATAAGACTACGAATCTCTACAATCTGCTTTTGAATTAGAGAATCTTTTTGATATAGTTGATTATTAAGATCCCCATACTCTTCCAATAAATCATCATGCTCATCTATTAAATCATCCAGCTCATCTCTTAATATATTCTTTTGTTCAATAAACTGAATCTTCAAATCCATTTGATGTTTCATGCTTTCTTTCTGATAAAAGATAAAGAATATTAGCACGAAAATTATAATAAAAAGAGCTATTAATGCTTTCTTATTTCTTAATGAACTAATAAAATCAAAAAACTTATTCATACTGTAATTATTAAAACATCTTAAAGTAAGTTAATATTGTTTTTACTTCTATTTTTTATTAATACAATGATACGAAAAACGGAACACTTTAAAAGTATTCCGTCTAGTGGGCCTAGCAGGGCTTGAACCTGCGACCCCTTGATTATGAGTCAAGTGCTCTAACCAGCTGAGCTATAGGCCCTCCTTTTAAAAAGGATATGCAAAACTATCAAATTTGTTGAATTATATGTAGTTTTATTTTATGAAAAAAATTGAGAATATTATTTTTGATTTAGGAAATGTTATTCTAAATATTGACTACAAAAAACCAATTCAAAAATTTATTAAACTTGGATTATCCGATGCCGCGAATCTTTATTCTAAATCTTCTCAAATAAAAACATTTGATTTACTTGAAACTGGAAAAATTTCAGAGCAGGAATTTATCTCAGAAATACAAAAACTAATACCAAACGCTACTTCTGAAGAAATAATTCTCTCATGGAATGCTATTTTAGGAGATCTTCCGGAAAGCAGAATTTTATTATTACAAAAACTAAAAGATAATTTTTCATTATATCTTCTAAGCAATACAAATTGCATACATATTAAAGAAATTAAAAGGCAACTTGGAAAGAAGGAATATGCTATTTTTTACAATATTTTCAGTAAGGTTTATTATTCTCATGAAGTTGGAATGAGAAAGCCTAATTCAAACATTTTTAATCTTATCTTAAATGAAAATAATCTGGATCAAAAAAAAACATTATTTATTGATGATTCTATACAGCATATTGAAAGTGCTAAAAATATTGGATTACAAACTCACCACTTACTTAAAAGCGAATCTATCGAATCTATTTTTCCTGACATAATTCTATAAGAACACCTAAAGTGTCTTTAGGATGTAAAAAACAGATAAGTTTATTGTCTGCCCCTTCTTTTGGGATTTCATTTAATACTCTTATGCCTTCTTTCTTTATGCGCTTAATCTCAAATTGAATATCTGTCACCTTAATAGCAATATGGTGGATTGAGCTACTATTTTTTTCTAAAAACCTTGAAATTGCATGATTCTTATTGCCCGATTCTATTAACTCTATCTTCGAATCTCCTAAATCAAAAAAAGAAGTTATTACATCCTCAGATTCAACATATTCAGTTTTATAATTTACTCTTCCTAAAATAGATTTAAAAATAGAATTAGCTTCCTCTATATCTTTAACTGCAATGCCAATATGTTCAATATTTTCCACTACTAGAATATCCAGAAATTTGTATGGCGATTATGTTGAATTGCAGGTAACTGAAAAGATATAATGAATTCATGTGTCCCATAATTATAATTCATAATCTCACCCGTTAGCTGATGATCATAAGAGTATCCAACATGCATTCTATTTGATTTAAATCCAAAACTAAATGAGAGTGTTCCGTCAGATCTATAACCACATCCCATCCAATTATGATTTAAATATTTTACTCTTGTAACAAAGTCTATAATTTGCTTTTGATCAATAGCATCCCTCAATAATAATATTGGCTCTACACTCCAATCATTATTAATAATATCAATGTTATATGAAGCAAATGAATAAAAACTCATAATTTGTATGTTGTTTCCAAAACTTGTCTTGCCAACCGATTGATTAGACTGTGAAAGAACTTCAGCATTAAAGGGTGATTGTAACATATTCAAACATGAAAACCCCAATGACAAACGTTCATTATACAAATAAACTCCTGATGAGAGATCATATGAAATAGAGGTGAATGTAGATGCAGAGAAAGCAGGGTCTTGATTCTCTGGAAGATCTTCAAGATCAAAATTTAATGAATAATATAAGAGACTAGGTGCAATCCCAAAAGACAAAAAGGTGCGATTAGAATTTAAAGGCACATGAAAAGCATATGATAACTTTAAATCTGTTTTTACTGATGGATTCGTATTTTCAAAGCTAAAAACAGCTCCTAATGCAGAATTTTGATTAACTAATTCATGATAACTAATAGTTGTAGTAAATGGTGCGTCTTCAAAACCTAACCATTGCTGACGGGTCTGAATTACTAATGGATTATATGTTTTGCTTCCACTTACTGCTGGATTATAAACTATCTCATTATTAAAAAATTGACTATATATAGTCTGTTGTTGAGCCTTAACAACTGTTATAGAAAAAACAATAACTATGAAGATAATAATATAATTTCTCATTAGCGCACAATTGTTAGTGTTCCTTTAAATACACCCCCTATATCATCAATACTAATTACATAATAATAGGTCGCTGAGGGTAAAATATTTCCATGCATGTCGACACCTTTAAAAGCATCATCTATAGAATTTATGTAATTTCTTCTTCTATATACTTGATAACCACTCTTTGAATAAATCTCTACCAAAGCCTGAGGGTATATATGAATATCTATAATCTCCCAAATATCATTTATTCCATCATTATTTGGTGAGAATACTTTTGTTGGTGACAAACAAACATTGTAATCTGGTTTTATCTCAACAGTATCTTGAGTAAGACAGCCATTGTTATCAGTTATACTAACATAGTATATATCAGGAGACAGTTCTTTAATACAAGAATATGAAGAGTCTTCATAAATTTCAGAATAATCATTAGACCATGAAAATAAGAATGGAGGATTACCCTCACTAACATAAACTCGTGCTTCTCCAGATTTATCATCTACACATATTACACCTACAGAAGATGTAAAAGTTTGCATAGATGGAATTGGATTGATCTTCAAGTATTTTGTTCTTAAACAACCATTTACATCAATAATAGTTAGAGAATAAGGAAGTAACGGATTAGGTTGTAGGTTGTTTATGTTTCTGGATGTATCTCCAGTTGACCAGAGTGTAGAATAGGGAGGTGTCCCACCAAAAATACTTGTAAGTACATCTGCAGAATCCATCTCATTACATTGACCAGTTAACTGAAATTCGGCATTAATCTCAAATACTTGCTCAATTCTTATAGTATCTAGAGGGTTGCCAAATATATCTAAGTTAGAGCATAATTCCTGTGAACTAGTGTCTCCTGGAATTATATTACTTACTATAGTTAAAGTATAATCCCCAGCAAACAATCCAGATAAATTCTTTGAATTACTTGTAAATCCATTAGGACCATTCCACCAAAATGAAATATTAGGATCAGTAAAGCTAACATCAATAGAGCCTGTATTATCTGAATAGCAATTTACATGCGAATAACTATCAAGTGTAAACTGACACTGTGCTATTAACTGATTTTGAGTTAAAATAGAAAACAAAAGTAAAAAAACAAACTGTCTCATCTATTTGGTATAATTATAATGGCAAATATAAAGAAAAAATGCTCGCTTTAAAGCGAGCATTTTGAGGTATCGAGCGGATTCGAACCGCTGTAGATGGTGTTGCAGACCACTGCCTAACCGCTCGGCCACGATACCTTTTTAAAAGAACAAATTTAAATATTCATAAGTATATAGCAAAATCCCATTAAAAATTATTTTCTACTTAGACTACTCATTGTTCTATCAATCCCTATTGTACAAAAAGAAAAAACTATTTCCTTAGTAATATCTATCTTTTTATCAAGCTCTACTAATTGATCTTTACTCCATTGACCTAAAACATAATCTGTCTGGAAGCCTCTCGGGAAATCATTTCCAATACCAAATCTTAATCTAGGATAAATATCCCCTCCGATACAAGAGGAAATATCCTTTAATCCATTATGTCCACCTGAAGAACCTTTTGATCTTAACCTTAAATGCCCAAAAGAAAGTGACAAATCATCTGTTATAATTATTAAATTATCAAGATGGATCTTCTCTTGATTCATCCAATAACTAACTGCTTTACCACTTAAATTCATAAATGTAGTTGGTTTCAAAAAAATCAAAGTTCTTCCCTTATACTTTATTTTACACGAAAGACCATGCTTAACTTGTTTATAGGAGTCACCATGCTCACTAATAATAGAATCTAATATTCTAAATCCAATATTATGTCGAGTATTCTCGTACTCAGAACCAGGATTACCTAATCCAACGATTAAGTATTTCACTGTTATTGATCTTCTTTACTTTCTTCTGCAGAATTTTCAGCTGGTTTCTCTGTAGAAGAATCTCCTTCTTGAGTAGTTCCCTCTTCAGTAATTCCTTCTTCATTTTCCTCCTCTTCATCAGCAACCTCCTCTTCAATCGCCGCTCTTGCTGTTTTAACCCCGACAACAACAGAACCATCTGGCGCCAAAAATGAATAATCATCAGATTTCAGATCTCTAATATAAACAAACTGTCCAATATTCAAATCTGAGATATCTATCTCAATCGCATCAGGCAATTTAGATGAGATAGCTCTAGTAACTATCTTTTTTCTTCTAAACAATAAGTTTCCACCATTTCTAACTCCAATTGCCAGTCCATTTAGGATAACAGGAATTTCAACAGTAATTTCTTTATCATCAAATACTTCAAGAAAATCTATATGTAATATCTTATCTGTAACAGGATGAAACTGAATATCCTGCATAATACAAGAGGTCTTAGTTCCTTCAATATCTAATTCGACAAGAAAAACATCGGAAGTATATACAAGTTTTCTTAGATCATTTTCATGAGCACAGAAGCACACTTGCTTTTCTCCCCCGTAAAGCACACATGGAACTTTACCCTGATTTCTTAACGCCTTAGAGTCAGATTTCCCAACATTGTCTCTTTTTTTTACGCTAATTGCTAGTGATTTCATTTAATTTTAATTTTAATTTTTATTGTTATCTAAGAAAAAGTGTCTTGAAATAGATTCGTTTTTTAGAACAGCATCTATTGAACTTGCAAACAACTTGGAAATAGATATTTCTTTTACTTTTGATGAGCCATGCTCTTTAGGAATTGTATCAGTGACAGCAACTTCTAATAATATAGAATCATCAATTCTTTGATAGGCTGGTCCAGAAAAAACTCCATGTGTACAAACAGCTCTAACAGTGTTTGCTCCCATCTCAATCATTAAATCTGCTGCTTTGGTTAGTGTTCCTGCTGTATCAATCATATCATCAACAAGAACAACATCCTTTCCTTTTACATCTCCTATAAGTAGCATCTTACCAACTACATTAGATTTCTCTCTATGCTTGTAACATATTACAATTTCAGATTTTAAAAACTTTGCATATGTGTTCGCTCTATTAGAGCCTCCCATATCAGGAGATGCTATTGTTAGATTAGGTAAATTTAAAGATTGGATATAAGGTATAAAAACACTCGATGAATATAAATGATCTACAGGAATATCAAAAAACCCCTGTATCTGATCAGCATGTAAATCCATGGTTATCACCCGATCTACTCCGGCTGAAGTTAATAAATTGGCTATTAGTTTAGCCCCTATTGGTACTCTTGGCTTACCTTTTTTATCTTGTCTGGCAAATCCAAAATAAGGAATAACCGCGTTTATTTTATAAGCTGATGCTCTTCTAGCAGCATCAATCATTAATAATAATTCCATCAAGTTATCTGCAGGCGGCATAGTCGATTGAACTAAGAAAATATTTGCGCCTCTTATTGATTCATCAAATGATGGTTCAAATTCACCATCACTAAATTCAATAACAGTTTCGTTACCTAATTCCGTTCCATATGCTTCACAAATTGCTAATGCAATTTTTTTTGAAGCTCTAGCAGAAAATATTTTAAATGGTCTATTCATTATTATATAAAAATGGGGTGCAAATATAAAACTTTATATCTAATATTTTAAAGTTTCTAAATTTTAAAAAAACTATTGATATGTGATAGTAAAATTCTATTTTTACAATCCACTTGCCCAGGTGGCGGAATTGGTAGACGCGTTGGTCTCAAACACCAATGGGGAAACTCGTGCCGGTTCGAGCCCGGCCCTGGGTACAAAAAGAATTTTATTGACTAAATGAACATAAAAAAACAAGACAGATATGACTATGCTTATCTAAAACTTGCATTAGAATGGTCAAACCTATCATATTGCTCTAGAAAAAAAGTTGGAGCCCTTATAGTGAAAGATAATATGATTATTTCCGATGGTTACAATGGAACACCAACAGGTTTTGATAATAGCTGTGAAAACAATCAAGGGGAGACACATTGGTATGTTCTACATGCTGAAGCAAATGCAATATTAAAGACGGCAAAATCAAATCATAATTGTTCAGGAGCAACGCTATATCTAACCCTTTCTCCATGTCAAGAATGTAGTAAGCTAATCCATCAATCAGGGATAAAAAGATTAGTTTATATGGATAAATACAAAGATGCCTCAGGGATAGAATTCTTAAAAGAAGCAGGAGTAGAAATTCGTGAAGTAATGAAATCTGAATTGCCTTAATGAAAGAAAAATATAACCCAATAATCTTTTCTCTTCTTATTGTCTGTGGAATCTTAATCGGTGTAAACATCTCTAAACCAGCAAAGACACCTATAAATAATAAGATAAACTCTATCCTACAATTAATTAACTCTCACTATGTAGATAGTTTAAGTAATCATTTTGAAGAAGATGTGATTAATTCGATCATTAAAGATCTAGATCCTCACACTACATATATTTCAAAGAAGAATTATCAATCAGTAGAAGAAAACATGTTAGGTGGATTTAGCGGAATTGGCATTGAATTTAACATTATAGATGATACAATTGTTGTAGTTTCTCCGATAAACGGAGGTCCTTCTGAAAAACTAGGAATAATCTCAGGAGATAGAATTGTTGAAGTAGACAGTTCTAATGTTGCAAGCATAGAGATCGAAAATAGTGGTGTCATCAAAAGACTTAGAGGAGAAAAAGGAACTAGCGTTTCGATAAAAATAAAAAGACGAGGGATTAAGAATCTGATTGAATTTAATATTATTAGAAACACTATCCCTCTTAATAGTATTGACGTTTCTATGATGATTAATAATACAACAGGCTTCATAAAATTAAATAGATTCTCTGCTAAAACAACATCTGAATTTAATACAGCAATTACAGATTTATTTGAAAATGGGATGAAACAACTTATTCTCGATCTTAGAGATAATCCTGGTGGATACCTAAGTGCAGCGGTAAATATCTGCGATAAACTACTTAATAAAGAAGAGCTTATTGTATATACTCAAGGAAGAATGAGAGAGAAAAACAAAATTTATTCTAGAAGCCAGACAATACTAAAAGAAAACAAACTAGTTGTTCTAATTAATGAAGGGTCTGCCTCAGCATCAGAGATTATAGCAGGAGCTGTACAAGATAATGATAGAGGAATAATTATTGGAAGGAGATCATTTGGAAAAGGTCTAGTTCAAGAAGAAATAAAGCTAAATGACGGAGCAGCAATAAGACTAACAACACAGAGATATTACACTCCATCAGGAAGATCAATTCAGAAAGATTATCAAGAAAATAATGAAGAATATTTTCTTGAGCAATACTTGAGAAATGACTCTATAATTCCTGACTCCCTTAAATATAAAACCAGATTAGGCAGAACAGTATATGGAGGAGGGGGAATAAATCCTGATATAATAATAGCGAAAGATAGTAGCTTAAATTATAAATTATTAAATGAAATAATAATTAAAGGATGGATAAGGGATTTCTCTATGCAATATTCCGATCAAAACAGAAAAAATCTATTTAAGATAGCAGACTCACAAGAATATCTTAAAAGAATGGAGGAAATAATATTAAATCGATTTATTAATTATACCATTAAGAAAGATAAAAACCTAAAATTAGATTTAAAGACTCAAGACAAATTATTCCTCAAAAAACAGATCACAGCAAGTATTGCGAGAAATCTCTGGAGCAGTGAAGACTATTATAAAATTATCATTGATAGTGATGAATATGTAAAGAAAGCTATTGAAGTAATCTATAAAAATTAATCAGAAGATAACGATCTTAAATATTCACTAAAAGTATAAGTGTCCTGCCTCTCACTATTTAATGAAGAAAAGAATAATCTAGAATTAAGTGTGCAATTAACAAAATCATTCTTATTAGTAATACTTAATAAATAATTATGGATAATAGGCTTAATAAATTTTAATAGTATAGTAGAAAATCTGTTTTTATTAAATGATTTTATATTATTAGAGAGTAACCTGGAAAGAAAATCTTTCTTACCTAAATATACAGTCCTTGATGCGCCAAAGTGTCTAATTATAGCATGTACATAGTATTGTGCATTATTATTTTTCTGATATACCTTGATATATACCCTTGGCACATAATTTTTCTTTATAAATTTTAATTGATTAAACAGCCTCTTATTATTAGAATTAAGTTCATTTAAGTTTATTCTTAACTTATTAATCTTTTCTTTTAATTCCATCAAATTTTGTTGTTTTTTGTTTATTCTATCAAAATTATCGGCGTATTCCTTAGCAATACTTGAGTAAGCTAAAGGTAGTAAATCAAGATCTTTTTTTTCTATATAATATTTTTTATCCAATTATATATAATTATAGAATTTATGTAAAAATAATATATATATTTAAAAAAAACATAAAAAACCAAACTATCTTATAAAAGTCGGTATATTTGTTTGCAATACAACAAGTCTATTATGAGTAACATGAAAGAAAAACAATTAGTATTATGGCTATTACTCTCAAGCTTTGGGATTATGTTTGCTGTTTTGTCCTGGATACAAGAATCAAGTGTAATTAACCCAGAAATAATGAATGGGCCTAATAAAGGTCTCCTTGCTGTGATTACAGGTCTTGCATTATATTATTTTCTAGCTAAAAAAACCATCTAACCTTATGAATGAATTAATTAAAAAAGTAGCGCAGTGGCACCATGATCGAAATTTAATCGAAGGCGCAAGTGATAAAGATCAGTTTTGTAAACTTATACAAGAAGCAGGTGAGCTAAGTGATAATATTTGTAAAGGAAAGGATATTTCAGATGATATAGGCGATATGATTGTAGTTCTTATAAATATTGCAGAAAGAAATAATTTAACATTAGAAGAATGTCTAGAAAGAGCCTGGGATGATATAAAAGACAGAAAAGGCAAGATGGTTGATGGCATCTTTATAAAAGAAGGAGATTCTTAAGTATACATCTAATTATACGAATCATATAATGTCATTACCCCAAGATTATTTTCAAAGGATTGTAAATCTTGAAATTTACCTTTCTCAATAAATACCTTTTTCTCAATCCCTGGTAATAGATCGAAGAAATTATCAGAAAAATTACTAGTAGAAGAAGAAACTAAAAAGACATCTTTTGCTAACTTTTCGGTCCTTAAAATGACCTCGAATACATCTTCTTTCTCTAGTATCGAATAACTTAAATTTGGTTTTGAAAGCTCAAGCTCTTTAAATGGCGCAAAATAAATTTTATTCTGCGTAAGTATATTATTTGATTTATCTA
>JAAZYM010000042.1 GCA_014239655.1 Flavobacteriales bacterium
ATTATTGTTGATGAATTCCAGCTGGTTCTACCATAATATTTGTTGTAGTATTTGTGTTCAGGAAGCAATCCTTTTGCCCCGCTAACAAAATCGTTATTCATCCATTTACCGATGCCAAAACTACTTATATGGCTTTTCCAAGTGTTATATGCTTCTTTTGTGGTTTTATGTTTTTTAAAAAGATTTGTGAATATTTTGCAGAAATATGTATTGCATGAAATTGTGATAGCTTCTTCTAGATTTACAAGAGATTTATGAGGATGACATTTTATAAGTTTCCCTTTTTCATATTCAAATCCATTATTACAGTTATAACTTTTGTTTTTATGTATAACTTTTTCTTCTAATGCAATTAATCCATTTAGTAATTTAAAAATAGAACCAGGAGGATATAGTCCTGATAGGGATCTATTAAAAAGAGGCTTATTTTTATCTGATAAAAGTTTCTGAAAATTTTTTGATCTTTTTCTTCCTGATAATTCCTCGGGGTTATATGAAGGAGATGAAATTAGTGATAAAATTTCTCCAGTCTCAGGCTCTATAGCAACTATAGCACCTTTCTTATTTTTCATTAATTTTTCTCCATACTTTTGTAATTCAAGATTAATTGTTGAATAAATATTTTTTCCTGAAATAGGTAAAGTATCAAACTTTCCTTCTTGGAATTCTCCCTGTTTTCTGTTATATACATCAACTAGTGTTATTGACATTCCTTTTTTTCCCCTTAAATCTTTCTCATATCCTCCTTCTATTCCTTTTACCCCATATAAGTCTCCATTATTATAATATGAATCTTGTTCAACCTTTTTTCTATTAACTTCCCCTAAATAGCCAAGGATATGTGCTGCTGATTTTGTAGTATATTTTCTTGTGTTAATTGTTTGTAAAAAGAATCCTGGGAATTGAAAAAGTTTTTCTTGTAGTTTACTTGCTTGTTTGTAATCTATCTGTTTGTGAAATATACTTGCTTTATATTTTGAGTATTTTTTAATTTCATCTAGTTTTCTTTGAAAGAGATCAATTTCTATATTAATAAGTTTACATAAATTTAGTGTATCCATTTCTTTGACTTCTCTTGGAATTACCATAAGGTTGTAGGAAGGTATATTAGAGACGATTAAGTTACTATCTCTATCATAGATTAAACCTCTAACAGGAGTGAGTACATCATATCTTAGTGCATTGTTATTTGCAGAGAATTTATAGTCATCATTTACTATTTGGATTCTAAATAATTGAATTAGAAAGATGAATGAAACAAAAAAAAACAAACTCAGTACAACTTGGTATCTTTTTTGATTTTTCCTCATGCTTTGTAGAAGAATAGTTGAGTAATAGATACAATAATGCTAGTAATTACTGTACTAAGAATTATCTTTATTAAAATTTGAAAATTAAATGTAGTGTGTTCTAAAATAAATAGGGTAGAATGATGAATAAAAATTAATATTGATGAGAATAGTATAAATGATTTAGCTCCAATTTTCTGTATAATTAGTTCATCGTGATCTTCTATTATATTGTGAGGGATCGTGATTCTAGATGTTGATGTTTTTATTATAGCAATCATTAGGCATGCGGTTGAATGTATACCAAGATTACCAGAAAAAATATCAATTAATAGTCCAAATGCAAAAGCATATATTAGTAAAAACCATGTTGGTATTTTATTTGGCATTATTATAAGAATAATAATATATAAATATGGATTAATATAGGAGGCAAATAATATTTCATTCAATATATATATCTGAATTAATAAAAATATTGGTAGGTGATATATGTATTTTATTATTGCCTTACTCATTTATCAATGATTCTAGTTTTAATTGCTCTCTTGATTCATAAGACTCAACAATATATGCATGTGTTAGTTTGTTAAAATCAGCAAATAGTTTGATTGTAATATCTTGATTGCCTGATTCACTATTTTTTTTAAATGAATTAACGATTCCTATATCTATTCCTGCAGGAAAGATTGTGCTGTATCCATTTGTTATAATAGTGTCGCCAATCTCAATCTTAACATGATTAGGGATGCTTTCTATATTTGCTGTTTTATAATTAAACCCATGCCATTTTAATGACCCATAGTTTTTTTGGCTTTTTAGACAGATGCTAATCGCAGATTGTTTATTTAAAACAGAAATTATTAGCGAAAAATTTTCAGTAGTTGAATGTATAATTCCAATTACACCATTCTCACAAATAACTCCCATTCCAGCTTTTATTCCATGTTTATTTCCTTTATTTATTGTTAGAAAATTATTTCTTTTATGAATAGAGTTATTAATAATTTTTGCAGAGATATATTTCTGTTGTTTTGTGTTGTTAATATGATTTTCATTATCACTACTTATAAGGTTATATAGTTTTGTGTTTTCATTTAATAACTGTTTATTAATATTTTTTAGTTTAAAGTATTCATTGATATTATTTGTTAAACTATATATTTCTCCTTTATAGTTATTAGCATGTTCTAAGGCTATACTATTTTGAAATGAATTGTTTTTAAGATATAAATTGATTGAGATGCCTTGAAGAAATAAGAATACTATAAGAACATTATACATTCTAATAAAACGTAGTAAGTTCTGCATAATATTTTTCTATCGTATTAGGAAAGTATAGTTTTCTGTATTTTTTAATGCAATTCCAGTTCCTCTAGCTACTGCTCTAAGTGGATCTTCAGCAACATATACTGGTAATTTTGTTTTTGTTGAAATCCTTTTGTCTAGACCTCTTAGCATTGACCCTCCTCCGGTAAGATAAAGCCCCTCATTATAGATGTCAGCAGATAAAGCTGGAGGAGTTTGGAATAAGCAACTCATTACAGCTTCTTCAATCTGTTCTATTTAATTGTTCAGAGCTCCTGCTATTTCTTTATATGTTACAATAATTTCTTTTGGGATACCACTCATTAGATCTCTACCATGTACAGCATAATTTGCAGGAGGGTCCTTTAATTCTGTTAGTGCAGAGCCTACATTAATTTTAATTTGTTCCGCCATTATATCACCCACAGCAATATTATGTCGAGTTTTCATATATGTCTTGATGTTATCGGTAAATTCATCTCCTGCAACCCTAATAGATTTGTCGCATACAATTCCTCCTAAAGAGATAACTGCAATTTCTGTTGTTCCACCACCAATGTCAATTACCATATTTCCTTTAGGCTCTAAGACATCAATTCCAATTCCAATTGCTGCTGCCATTGGTTCCATAATTAACCATACATCTTTTGCTCCGGCATGTTCGGCAGAATCTACAACTGCTCTTTTTTCAACTTCTGTAACTCCTGAAGGTATACATACCACCATTTTTAATGCAGGAGAAAAAAGAGTCCTTTTTCTTGGAATCATTTTGATAAATCCCCTTATCATTTGCTCAGAAGATTGAAAATCTGCTATAACTCCATCTTTCAGAGGTCGCATTGTCTCAATATCTTTATGTGCTTTACCATGCATTTGCTGAGCTCTTTTACCAATTGCAATTACTTCACCTGTTCTTACATTTTTTGCAACTATCGAGGGTTCATCAACTACAACTTTATCATTATGTATAATTAATGTATTAGCAGTTCCTAAGTCTATTGCAATAGCTTCTTGCATGAAGTCAAAAAATCCCATAGTTTATTTTTTTAATGTTTAAAGTGTCTTGTTCCAGTCATAACCATACTCATATTTTTTTTATTACAAAACTCTATAGATAAATTATCTTTAATAGATCCTCCAGGCTGAATTACTGATGATATCCCAGATTTATTTGCTAATTCTACGCAGTCAGGAAATGGAAAAAAAGCATCAGAGGCCATTACAGAACCGACTAAATCGAAGTTAAAGTTCTTAGCTTTTTCTACTGCTTGTTTTAACGCATCCACTCTAGATGTTTGTCCCACTCCACTTGCTAAAAGCTGTTTGTTTTTTGCAAATACAATAGTATTTGATTTAGTATGCTTACACACCTTTGAGGCAAAGACTAAATTTTCAAGCTCTTCTTTAGATGGGGCTTTTTCTGTTACCGTTTTCATAATAGAGATATCATCAGTAATTAAATCTTTATCTTGAAATAAGACACCATTTAAAATGGTTCTATATTGTGTCTTTGGTAAATTTATATTTTTTTGTTTTAATAATACTCTTTTTGATTTAGTTTTTAATAAATCAAGCGCATCATCTGAATAACTAGGAGCAATTAAGACTTCGTAAAAGAGTTGATTAATTTCTTTTGCTGTTTCTAAGTCTATATCTTTATTTGTAATTAGGATACCTCCAAAAGCAGAGATTGGATCGCCAGCTAGTGCATCTTGAAAAGCAGATTTCAGGTGATCTCTACTTGCGATTCCGCATGCATTATTATGCTTTAATATAGCAAATGTTGTGTCTTTAAATTCTGAAATTAAATTTACTGCTGAGTCAATATCAAGTAGATTGTTATAAGAAAGTTCTTTACCATTTAACTGATCAAAGATCATGTCTATATCGCCAAAAAAATATCCTTTTTGATGAGGATTTTCTCCATACCTTAATTCAGTATTTTTTTGTCTACTTTCTTTAAATACTGTGATGCTTTCATCATTTAGATAATTAAATATATGTGTATCATAATCTGAAGATAAATTAAAAGCATCAACAGCATATTTTTTTCTAGTATCTAAATCAGTGAATGCTTCTTGTTTCTCTAAAATATTTAATAAATCTTGATATTGATTCTTTTGTGAGACAACCATTACATCTTTATAGTTTTTTGCTCCAGCTCTAATTAAAGAGATTCCGCCAATATCAATTTTTTCAATAATTTCACTATGATTGTTATTGTTCTTAACTGTACCCTCAAATGGATATAAATCAACAATAACTAAATCAAATTCTGGTATATTATAGTTAACCAGTTGTCTATGATCATCAGAGTTTCCTCTTCTAGCTAGAATCCCTCCAAAGACATTTGGGTGTAATGTTTTTACTCTACCTCCTAATATTGATGGGTATGTTGTGAGGTCTTCTATTTTATTAACTTCTACACCTAAGCCTTTGATGAAATTTTCTGTCCCCCCTGTTGAATATATTTTAATATTATATTCAGATAGTTTTTTGATAATATGATCTAACCCCTCCTTATTAAATACTGATATTAGGGCATTTTTTATTTTAATTTTATCATTCATTATTTAGATTGTGCTATTACTTGCAATTTTACCCAAATCACAGATAATTATCAAGACATTTATATCATAATAAAGTTATTGTTGATAAGTTACAGATTTTGTTAAAAGAATTGCGTCTCAATCAGTTTAAACTTCCTGTTTTAGGATATTAGAAAATAGATCTAATACATTCTGAACCTCAAAGGCGCTTTCACTCCTTAATGATAGCTTTCCATTTATTTCTTTTAATTCACAATCTTTCGGATTCTTTTTTAGATAAGATAATACTTTCTTGAATGATTGTGATTCAAAGTAAATAGAGTTATTATTTGAACTGAAATAGGCTCTTAATGAATCATTTTTAAGAATAATCCTTTCAAACCCTATCTCTTTCCCTTTCCATCTTAATTTAATAGCTTTAAACAGAACATGTATTTCTTGTGGAATTCCCCCAAATCTATCAACTAAATTTTTTTCAAAGATTAATAAGTTCTCTTCATTTTCGATTTCATTAAGTGTTTTATAAAGATTTAGTCTCTCTTCTATATTTGAGACATAATCATCGGGAATAAGAATTTCATTATCAGTGTCTAGTTGACAATCTTTAATGATAAATTTTTCTTTCTCATTTTTAAAAAGATTCTTAAATTTTTCTTCTTTTAATTCTTCTATAGCTTCATTTAGAATTCTTTGATACATTTCAAACCCAATTTCATTGATAAATCCACTTTGATCTGCACCTAGTAAATCACCTGCGCCTCTAATATCTAAATCTCTCATTGCTATTTTAAATCCGCTACCAATATTTGAGAATTGTTCTAGCGCATGCAGTCTTTTTCTTGAATCTTCTGAAATTTGATGAGTGGGCGGGCTAATAAGATAACAGAATGCTTTTTTATTACTTCTTCCTACTCTTCCTCGCATTTGATGAAGATCACTTAAACCAAAATTTTGTGCATTATTGATAATAATAGTATTTGCATTAGGAATATCTACACCATTTTCAATTATTGTTGTGGAAATTAAAACATCAAATTCTCCTTCAATAAATTCATTCATTAATAATTCTATTTTATTACCCTCCATTTGTCCGTGACCAGTTTTAATCTTAGCGTTTGGACATAATCTATTTAAAAGACCTGCAACTTCTTTAATGTTTTCTATTCTATTATGTACAAAGAAGATCTGTCCATTTCTTGCAATCTCATACATTATGGCATCTCTTATTATTTCTTCATTTAATCCAATAATTTTAGTTTCAATACTTTGACGATTTGGTGGAGGTGTATTAATTATCGATAGATCTCTCGCTCCTAAGAGAGAGAATTGCAAGGTTCTTGGTATCGGAGTAGCTGTTAATGTGAGTGTGTCGATATTTGATTTGAATGACTTTAATTTGTCTTTTATGTTTACTCCAAATTTTTGTTCTTCATCAATTATTAATAACCCTAGATTATTAAATAGAATATCTTTCCCTACTATTCTATGTGTTCCGATAATTATATCAATCTCTCCATTTTTTATTTTTGTGATAATTTCTTTTTGTTCTTTCTTTGTTCGAAACCTATTAAGATAATCAATATTACATGGAAAGCTTTCTAATCGTTTAGAGAAGGTTTTAAAATGCTGTAAGGCCAATATAGTTGTTGGTACTAATATTGCAACTTGTTTATTATCTGTGACAGCTTTAAAAGCTGCCCTAATTGCTAATTCTGTTTTTCCAAAACCAACATCACCACAAACTAATCTATCCATTGGCATTTCATTTTCCATATCATTTTTAATTGCATTTGTTGCTTTACTTTGATCAGGGGTGTCTTCGTAAATGAATGAGGACTCAAGTTCATGTTGTAGATAAGTGTCCGAAGAAAATGCAAAGCCTTTGTTTTTCTTTCTTTTTGCATATAGTGTAATTAGATCAAAGGCAATCTGCTTAATTTTATTTTTTGTCTTTTGTTTTGATTTATTCCAATTTGGCGTTCCAAGCTGATTGATTTTAGGCTCACGACCTTCTTTTGCAGAGTATTTAGATATTTTATGTAATGAATGAATGCTAATGTAGAGAATATCGCCTCCTTTATATGTTAGCTTAATTACCTCTTGTCTTTTATTGTTATTAGTTATCTTATGTAAGCCACTGAATTTACCAATTCCATGATCTATGTGTGTAACAAAATCACCAATCTTTAGATTAGTTAATTGATTTAATGTTATGATATGCTTATTACTAAATTTTGTTTTTGATTTAAATTTATGAAAACGACTAAATATTTGATGGTCAGTAAATATTTCTACTTGATTGTCTATATCAATAAACCCCTCATGGATGGATAAATTGATTATTTTAATATCAGATAAATCAAATTGATCTTCAAAGATATTGTAAAATCTATTTGCTTGTTCTTCTGAAGAACATAGAATTATATTCTTAATATTATTAGAATGATTTTCTTTTAATTTTTCTAAAAGTAGATTAATGTTTTTGTTAAATTTAATTTGAGGTAAACAATTGCATTTAATTGTTTTTTGAGTTTTGAATGTAGGATTTCCTATTTCAATGATTTTATGTGAGCTGATTTCTTGAATAAAATCATCGCTGTTTGTAAATAAAAGATGAATATCCTTTTTCTTGTACATAGAATCTGATCTAAGATTTGTTATAGATTTTTGATAATGATCAGTAATTATTCCTTTGATGAAATTTATGTCTTTTATCCAGATGATAGAATCTTGGGGAAGGTATTGAATGAAGCTTATTTGCTTTTTCAATATCTTTTTTTTCTGTGTATTTGGCATTATTTCAATCCTCTTTCTATTTTTAATAGATAGCTGTGTATTAATGTCAAAAGTTCTAATATTTTCTATTTTATCTTCAAAGAATTCTATTCGACATGGATATTCATGTGCATATGAAAAAACATCAACAATACCGCCTCGGATAGAGAACTGCCCCGGATCAGTAACAAAGTCAGTTAATTCAAATTTTTGTTTTTCAAGTTCATTTTCCAAACTTTCTAGATCATAGGTTTCATTCTGTTTTATTGAAATTGTATTTCTTTTTAATTCTTTTCTGCTTATTACTTTCTCTAATAATGCTTCTGGGTATGTTACTATAATTGGTTTCTTATGGTTATTTAGTTTATTGAGTACCTCGGATCTTAATAGAATATTTGCATTGTCTGTTTCATTATATTGATGCATTCTTCTATATGATGCTGGAAAAAAAAGAATTTCTTTTTCAAGAATATTTTCTACATCATTTATAAAATAAGATGCTTCTTCTTTGTCTCTAAATATAAACAGATTTGGTTTTTCCGATTTTTGTAGAATTAATGAAGAGTAGAAAGAAAAAGAAGACCCTATATTTCCTTGGAAATTTATCTTTTTGATATTTGAATTTAAAACATTCTCAATCTCTTTATTAATTTCTGTCTTCTCAAAATATTTTAGAATTGAGTTATTAATAAAGCTGTTGTTTAGAGAGTGTTAATTTCATTAATCATTTTTTTGTACCAAGATTGGCTTGTATTAAATGGTTTCCCTCCTTTTATTCGGCTAAATTCTATGCATGACAAGAGATTGTTATTCTCTTCATCTAATCCTATTACCCCATTAATCCCTTTTACTGCACTTTGAACAGCCATGTCTGCACATCTAAATATTAATTCAAGGTCTTTCTTGTTTGCTTTAGCTGATCTACTAAAGTATCCACTCTTTTGGATTAGTACTTTATTAGCTTTAAGTCGTTTTGCGAATTCTTTTGCAAACCATTTTCCTGGATTTAGATCATCTAATTTGATGTGTCCATAAGGATCTCTGTCAATATGTTCTCCATTTTTATTTTTTTCATCTATTATCAGTTGTAGACCCGCGCCTTCACTTAAGAAAATATTTACACAATCATATTTATTCATTACAGAATTTAATCTATCACATTCAACATCAAAATCAATATCTTTTTCAGGAATTAGAATTGAATGCACTTCCCATTTTCCTTTACAGACATTTATTTCATTTATGAATGATATTCTATTTAATCTTTTTCTGTATTCTAAGGCAGTTGCAGCAGTTAGCCATCCACAATTTCTCCCCATTATTTCATGAATAATTAGTTGTCGGTCACTTGTTGTGTTTTCATTTACAATATTCTCAAAAAATATAGCTCCTTGTTCTGCTGCTGTCCATGCGCCAAGTGTTTGGCTAATAGGATAAACATCATTGTCTATCGTTTTAGGTAAACCAACTACTGTTAGATTATAATTATTTTTTTTAAGGAATCTGGCAAGATCAGCAGCTGTTGTATTGGTGTCATCACCACCAATAGTATGTAAAACAGTTACACCATCTTTTACGAGTTGGTTAGCTGCAATTTGAAGAGGATTCTCTCCTTCTTTTATATAGCCTTTTTTTACACAATCTTTGATATTGGTTAGTTTTACTCTGCTATTGCCTAAAGGGCTTCCACCAAAAGAATAAAATTCGGAGATATGATCTTTTATTTTTTTAGGAAAAACAGTGTTTTTTCCTAATAGGAGACCTTTGTATCCATTTAGATAGCCAATAACCTCACTTTTTGGATATAATCTAAAGTAATTTTCAACTAATCTACCCACTGATGCAGAAAGACATGGGGCAATTCCGCCAGAAGTTAATAATGCTATTTTCATATAATGCAAATATCTAATATTTTCCTTAATTATATGATAAAACAATTGTTAACTTTGTTTGATATAATTCTTATTAATCTATGATTAAGGTCTTAAAATTTGGAGGTGCATCAATAAAGAATGCTGAGGCTATAGAAAATGTTTTTTCTATAATAAATACTTTTAAAGATGATGATGTTGTTATTGTATTTTCAGCATTAGGTAAGGTCACTAATATGTTAGAAGAGGTTGTAGACCGATATGTTCAAAAAAGCTCTACGGTCTATGAAAAACTACAAGAAGTAAAGGATCTGCACTATAATCTAATAAATAAGATGTTTGATCAGGATCATGATATTTTTAATATTGTCAATAATTTATTTTTAGAGATAGAGTGGGTGTTAGAAGAAGATCCAAATACCGAAATTTCTTATGATTATGATCAAATTGTTTCTGTTGGAGAATTACTTTCATCTAATATAATAAGTGCATTTCTAAAGCTAAATAATTTTGAAAATCAATTGATCGATGCTCGAGATATTATTAAAACAGATAATCAATTTCAGAATGCTAGTATTGATTGGTCTCTGACAACTGAAGCAATAAAAAGACATATTATTAGATTTCCTGTTATAACACAAGGATTCATTGGATGTACTTCGGAGAATTTTACAACTACATTAGGTAGAGAGGGATCTGATTTTACTGCTGCTATTATAGCTAATATACTTGATGCAGGTAAGCTTATTATTTGGAAAGATGTAGATGGTGTTTTAAATGCAGATCCTAGATTCTTTGATAAAACAATTCTTTTAGATCACATCTCCTTTACAGAGGCTATTGAGCTTGCATTTTATGGAGCTAAGGTTATTCATCCTAAGACAATTCAGCCTCTGCAAAAAAAAGATATCCCATTACAAGTTCGTTCATTTAACAATCTAAAGAATAATGGAACGTTAATCAATAGTGATAAAATAAATAATAAGCGCCCATCTTATATTGTTAAAGAGAATCAAGTATTAATCTCCATCTCTGATAAGGATTTGTCATTTATAATTGAAGAGCATCTAAGTTTTATTTTTTCTCTTTTATCAAAATATAATATAAGAGTAAATCTAATGCAAAATTCAGCTGTAAGCTTCTCAATATGCATTGACAATGAGAAATATAAAGTCCCAGAATTATTAGGTGAGTTAACCAGGCGTTTTAATGTTTTTTATAATGATAAGGTTATGTTATATACAATAAGACATTATAATGATGTTTCGATAGATACTCTAATTAAAGGAAAACAGATTCTTCTTGAACAAAAAAGCAGAAATACTGTACAATATATTATTTCTTAATCTATATTTGTTTTTTTAAAATTTATATAATGAGTAATCCACATACGTTTCATATTCCAGTAATGGGAACTGCTTTTACAGCAGACACTCCATTAAAAGTGGCTCAGTATGGAATTGATTCTGTGATATCTATTGTAGATGATGTGTTATTAGAGAGATTAAGAAAATTTTATAGTGAGCAATATGAACTTGATTATATTGAAATAAGTAAATCTAGTAAAGATTATAGGGCAGATAGAATAACAGCATATTTGAATTTAATTCATAAATTGTCATTGGAGAAGTTTACAGAATTTACTTTGTCAACACAGGAGAAGTTTGAAGATATTAAGAAGTATTTTTCTTTGCTCCCTAATACTTCTGATATCAAAAAAGAATTTTATGACTTAATTGAGGGCGTGTTTAGTTTTGATGATTTAAAAAGATGGTTAGATGATAATTTAAGCATGGGTAGTATTGATGTAAATATTATGACTAAGGTTGATAAAACTAACTTTTTAAAAAATGAAGAGCTGCCTGTTGAGTATAATGATGCTCATGCTGCATTAAGAGGATATGCTAAAAGTAATCTAGAATCGTCAGTTATTTTTTCAGCTGGCATGAATCCTAGGTTATACGGTTATATATGCAAGTTTAATGACTTTTATCCAAGAAAGGATGGGTATATAAAAAAGAAAATTGTTTTAAAGGTGAGTGATTATAGATCTGCAATTATTCAAGGTAAATTCTTGGCTAAGAAAGGTGTATGGGTTTCTGAATATAGAATTGAATCTGGCTTAAATTGTGGGGGTCATGCTTTTGCAACAGATGGATTGTTATTAGGGCCAATCTTGTCTGAGTTTCGTGACAACAGAAAATATCTTGTAAGTCAAACATATGAAATTCTAGTTGAGGCGCTAAAGAGTCTCGGAAAGATAATACCCAATAATGCATTAGATATTAGAGTGACTGCTCAAGGGGGGGTTGGCAATGCTGATGAGCAAAGTTTCTTACTTGATTATTATAAATTGGATTCTGTTGGTTGGGGAACACCTTTTTTATTAGTTCCGGAGGTTACAACAGTTGATGATGTAACGAGAGAGAAACTGCTTCAAGCTAAGGAAAAAGATTTGTATCTAAGTAATATTTCTCCATTAGGAGTGCCTTTTAATAATTTAAGAAACAACTCTAAAGATCTTGAGAAGGAAAAGAAAATAGTTGAAGGGAAGCCTGGAAGCTCATGCCCAAGAAGGTTCTTAGCTTTAGGCAGAGATTATGATAATCAGGGTGTGTGTACGGCATCACGAAAGTTTCAAAAGATTAAGATTAAAGAAGCTCAAAGCGATAACTCTATTTTATTGGATAAAGTTTTTGAAAAAACATGTTTATGTATGGGCTTAGCCGCATCATCGGTTGTAAAGAATAAAATTGAAGTTAAAGAAAGTGAATATGTTTCTGTTTGTCCTGGACCTAATCTAGCTTATTTTTCAAAATACATGAGTTTAAAGGAGATTGCTAATCAGATTTACGGGATGTCAGAGAGCATTGCTAGAATTGATAGGCCTCATTTTTTTATTAAAGAGTTAGATTTATATGTAAAATATTTTACAGATAGGTTAGAAGAGTCATTGGATAATTTCAACAAGAAACAAGAAAAGTATTTCACGAGATTTCTTAATAATTTAGAGGAAGGTCTTGATTATTATTCGTTTATGTTTGAAAATATGCAATCTACATTTTTACAGAATAAGTCTCGTATTTTATCAGAACTAGATAATAATCGAAAAAAACTTAACGATATTTCATTAAAGATAAAATCTTTTAATCAGATTTTAGATAGTTAATTATCTTTTCGCTAAGTATCTTCGATATTTTATAGTAGCTTTCATTAGTCCATCCAGCAATATGTGGAGAAAGGATTGTTTTTTTTGAATTAACTATATATCTAAAATCAGAATCCTTTTCTGATGTTAGATTGTCAAATGAATTTTTTTCTTGTTCAAATACATCTAGACATGCTCCTATGATTTTCTTTTCTTTTAATCCAGTAACTAATGAACTTGTTTTTACGCATTTTCCTCTTGAAGTGTTTATTAGAAAAAATGGTTTTTTCATCTTTTTAATAAATTCATTATTCACTAGGTATTCAGTTTCTTTGTTTAGAGGTATATGTAAGCTAATAAAATCAGCCTTATCAGTAATTTCGCTCATATCTGCTTGGTAAGGATAGCTTTGTTTGTATTTATCATAGGCTAATATCTTGATATTAAAGTTCTGAAGAAGATTTGCAAAAGCACTCCCATTATTTCCATAACCAATTATCCCGAATGTTTTTCCTGACATTTCTATCCCTCTATTTTGTTCTCTTCTCCAGATCTTATTTCTTATTTCTTGATCAGCATGATTAATATTATTTAATAAATTAAGTATCATGGCCAAGGCATGTTCTGCAACAGCTTGTCTATTTCCTTCAGGCGCATTAAAGCAAGCAATTTTTTTTATTTCTGCATATTTTACATCTATGTTTTCAAGGCCTGATCCAGAACGTGCAATAAATTTTAATTTTTTTCCAGTATCTATAAAATTTTTATCAATATTAAATTTACTTCTTATAATTATGCCTTCATAATTTTTAATTATTGCACATATCTCTTTTTTAGTTTTATTTAAGTAAGAATGACATATGATGTTATGCTTCTCGAGCTCATTAATTAAGAAAGGATGTATATTATCTATTATTAATACCTTCATTAGAGAATTGCTTGTCCGATAGTAAAGTAGATGATTAGGCCTAATACATCATTTATTGTAGTTATAAATGGACCAGTAGCTAGGGCTGGATCTATATCATATCTTTCTAGAATTAGAGGGATAAAAGTTCCAAATAACGCTGCAAAGATAATTACTGATAATAATGAGATACTTACAGTTAAACTTATTTTTATGTTGTATCCAATAAGCAATGTTACTAAAAGAATTATTAAAGAGCATATTAATCCGTTAAAGATTGCTACACCAAGTTCTTTTATAAGTTTAGCAGTTATGTTATTTGACCCAAGATTATTATTTGCTAGACCTTGAACAACAATTGCAGCTGATTGAACACCTACATTACCTCCCATTGCTGCTATTAATGGGATAAAAAATGCTAATTCAAAATTACTTTCAAGATCGAATACTCCTATAATTTTTGCTCCAAGGATTCCTCCAAAAAGACCTATTAATAACCATGGTAGTCTTGCTCTAGTTATATTCCAAATATTATCGTTTGCTTCTATATCTTCTGAAATTCCTGAAGCCATTTGATAGTCTTTTTCGGCCTCTTCTTTTACAAGGTCTAAAATATCATCTATTGTTATCCTCCCTAATAATACATTGTTTTTATTAACCACGGGGATAACTATTAGATCATATTTATTCATAATATTTGCAACCTCTTCATTGTTTTCATTAGTGTTTATAGATATAATTTTTTTATTAATAATTTTCTTTATTGTTGTTAATTTTTCAGCCACTAATAATTTTTTTAATGAGAGTAGTCCTAGAAGTTGATCATGATCATTAACAACATAAATAGTATGTATTTTCTTAATTTTTTCTGCTTGCTTTCTCATTTCCTTAAGACACTTTAAGGTAGTCCAGTTTTCATTTACTTTAACTAATTCTTTTGCCATTAATGAGCCAGCTGAATCTTGAGAATATGTTAGAAGGTCACTGATATTATCTGCTTGATCTTTATCTTCAATATGAGAAAGAACTCTGTTTTTTTTATCTTGTGGTAGTTCTGAGATAACATCTGCGGCATCATCTGATTCAAGATTCTCAATTAGTTCTTCAGCAATCTTTTTAGCAGTAAATGCAGACAGGATAGATTCTCTGACATCATCACCAAGTTCAATAATAATATCTGCTGATTTAGGGTTTTCAATAATATCAAGAATAAACTGAGCATTTATTTTTGATAGTTGCTCTATAATATCAGCAACATCTGCATGATGTATCTCTTGCAGTTTTTTTGCTATTGTCTTAGAATCCTTGTGTTCAATTAAGCTTTCAAGATCTTCTATGAATTTACTGTCTAGTTTAAATTTAGCAGACACTCTTCGTGATTTTAATAAAATCTTCTACAGATAATTTTTCAGCTCTTAAAGTTAGTAAATGATTTATTTCATCATTCATTTTCAGATTAAAACTTTTTAATGCATTTCTTAGTGTTTTACGTCTTTGATTATATGCAGATTTAATAATTTGTTTAAAGAGCTTCTCATTGCAATCTAACTTTCTCCTTCTATTTCTAGTTAATTTAATAACAGCAGATTTAACTTTTGGTGGTGGATTGAATGAGTTTTCACTAATAGTAAGGCAATATTCAACTTTATAAAATACCTGTATTAGGACACTTAATATCCCTCTTTTTTTACCTGTTGTGCTAGAGATTCTTTCTGCAACTTCTTTTTGGAACATTCCTACTACTTCATCTATTAGATCTTTGTTCTCGTATACTTTAAATAAAATTTGTGATGAGATGTTGTATGGAAAGTTGCCAATGATAGATATTTTCTGATTAAAATAGCTTTTAATATCAGTCTTAAGAAAGTCGCCGTGAATGATGTTTTTCTCATTCATTTCAAAATTACTTTTTAAGTAAGTTATTGATTCCAGATCGATTTCTATAAGTTTTAGGTTTATCTTTTTTGTAATTAAAAACTTAGTCAATATCCCCATTCCAGGCCCAATCTCTACAATGTTTTGATGCTCTTTGTTTAGAAGATTTGTTATTTCTTGTGCTAAATTATTATCTTTTAAAAAATGTTGCCCTAGATATTTCTTGGCCTTTACAGGTTTCATTAGATTTTTTTCAGTCTTTTAAATAACTTAGATGCAAAGACAAAATTATTTAGTTCTGGATTATTATTATTAATTAATTCTTCCTTGCTTCCTGACCAGCAAATCTCACCATTATTAATGTATGCAATAACTTCGCCAATTTCCATAACAGAATTCATATCATGGGTATTGACTATAGTTGTGATGTTCCCTTCTATTGTTATTTTTTGGATTAGGTTATCAATAATTATTGCAGTTTTTGGGTCTAGTCCTGAATTTGGTTCGTCACACAATAAGTATCTTGGTTTCATGACTATTGCTCTAGCAATTGAGACTCTTTTTATCATTCCTCCACTAAGTTCATTTATAGACAATTTATTACTGTTTTCAAGGTTCACTTTTTCTAAACAGTCATTAACACGATGTAGTTTTTCTTCATGTGATTGATTTGTAAACATTGTTAGTGGGAACATTATGTTTTCTTCAACATTCATATAATCATAGAGAGCTCCTCGTTGAAAAAGGACTCCTATTTCTTGTCTTAATTTTCTTTTTTCTTTAGTATTTAGATTTATAAAATCTCTTCCGTCATATAGGACCTCCCCACTATTAGCTTTATTTAAACCTATAAGAATTCTTAGTAATGTTGTTTTTCCTGAGCCACTTTCTCCAATTATTAGGTTTGTTTTTCCTTTTTCAAATTTAAAAGAGATATTTTGTAATACATTATTATCTCCGAATGACTTATTAATATTTTTAATTTCAATCATCCTAATAGAAGATCAGTTAATATAAAATTGAAAATTAGGATTACAATACTACTATAAACTACAGCTCTTGTACTGGAGCTTCCAACCTCTAGAGCCCCACCTTTAGTGTAGTAGCCAAAATATGATGAAACAGATGCAATAATAAAAGCAAATACTACTGTTTTGATTAGACAATATGACACGTAGAATGAGCTAAATTCATATTTAATACCATAAAGATAGGATGCAGTAGTGATTGATACAGTTTGACAACCAATCCACCCACCAATAATCCCTATACTAATACTTAGGATAATTAGAGCAGGAAAGAAAAGTACTGCTGCTATGATTTTAGGAAGTATTAAGAAAGAGGCAGAATTAACTCCCATAATTTCTAATGCATCAATTTGTTCAGTAACCCGCATAGATCCAATTTCAGAAGCAATATTTGACCCTACTTTTCCTGCTAGTATCAAAGATAACATTGTGGGGCAGAATTCAAGAATTAATGATTCTCTAGTAGCATAACCTATCAGATATTTTGGATATAGCGGGCTTTCAAAATTAAAGGCAGTTTGAATACTAACAACAGCACCAATAAAGAAAGAGATTATAGTAACTATCCCTAATGAGTCAAGACCTATTTTTTTTAGTTCTTGATTTAGTTGTTTGAAAAAAACATTCTTCTTTTCTGGAAGGCTAAATACTTTTCTAATCATAATAAAGTATTGCCCAAGATGTAGAAGTAGTGTTTTCATTTGGCTTAAAAGTAAGTATTTTATTTAAATTTGTATAATATTATGAGATTACAAAGGTATTATATTATTACTTTTTTTCTATTATTATTATTATTATCTTCCTGTAGTATTATTAAAAAAAGCGATTGTGATTGTCCTGAATTTTCGATTAGGGAAGGCACTAAAAATTATAATAATATTTAGATTGCCTTAACTTAGATTAGTTCTAAATAGTTATTTTTGTTAGATGCTAAGTTTATCTCAACTTCCAGTTTATACAGATGCAGAGATTTCTAAGATTAATGATCCTGACTTAGAACAAAAACTTCTTGAAATGGGTTGTACTCCGGGTGAAATAATTTCTGTGGTAAGAAAGGCTCCGTTTAAAGGGCCAATAGCAATTATGGTCTCTTCATATATGCTTAGTATTAGATTTTCTGATGCATGTAAAATTGATGTGAATATCAAAAATGGAAGCTAGTAAACTTAATATTGTTCTTGCTGGAAATCCCAATTCTGGGAAGACAACTCTTTTTAATGCTTTAACTGGTTTAAAACAAAAGGTTGGGAATTATCCTGGTATTACCGTTGAGAAGAAGGTGGCTGATGTTGATATTGTAGGTCATAATGTAAGAATAATAGATGTGCCAGGAATTTATAGCCTCTATTCTAAATCTATTGATGAGAAGGTAGCTCAAAGCATTATATGTGATAAATTCCAGGATGATTATGCTGATGTTGTTGTTGTTGTTGCTGATGCATCAAACTTAAGAAGATCGATTTTTCTTTTAACACAGATAATTGACCTTAAGATTCCAGTTGTTTTGGCTTTAAACATGATAGATATTGCATCAAAAAAAGGGATTATACTAGATGTAAATAAACTTTCTTTCGAATTAGGAATAGAGATAATTGCGATTAATGCTAGAAAGGCAAGAGGTCTATTAAAATTAAAGGATGCTATTATTAGAACTATATCTAATCAATCAGATAATTATAAAACGATTTTAGATGTAAATAAGGTTTTTGGAAAGATTATATTAGAAGTTAATCAAATACGAGGGATACAAAATGATTATGCTTCTTTCTTGTCATTATGTGGTTATGATATGGGTAATACTATAGAACAGAAAGTTAAGATTTCTGTTCTTTCAAAAGATAATGAATTAATTGTTGATAGATTACAAGCGAAGGAGACTGTAAGGAGATATAAAAATATCGACATCATTATATCTAAGAGTACAAAGATTGTGGAAGTAGCAGGTAAATATAGAGTAACAGAAATTATTGATAAGATTCTTATGCATCCATTTTTTGGTTATTTGATTTTCTTGTCAATTCTTTTTTTAATGTTCCAAGCAGTGTTTCAATGGTCTTCATTGCCTATGGATGTGATTGATGGGTTATTTACAAAATTATCACTTTGGACTGCTAGCGCTATTCCTCAGGGAATCTTAAATGATTTATTAGTGAATGGCGTGTTAGCAGGCATAGGCGGTATAGTTATTTTTATTCCTCAAATAGCATTTTTATTTGCATTTATTGTTTTTCTTGAGGACACAGGATATATGGCAAGGGTAAGTTTTATTACTGATAGGTTCCTTAAACAAGTAGGGTTAAATGGAAGATCAGTTATTCCCTTATTAAGTGGCGTTGCATGTGCTGTTCCAGCAATAATGTCTGCAAGAACTATTTCAAATTGGAAAGAGCGGTTGATTACTATAATGGTTACTCCTTTAATGAGTTGTTCAGCTAGGTTACCTGTATATACTTTAATAATATCTCTGATTATACCAGTAGATGTTTATTATGGTATTTTTAATTTACAAGGATTAGTTTTAATGCTATTTTATATTTTAGGTTTTTTAGCTGCTATTATCATCGCATTTCTTTTAAAATTTATTATTAAGAGTAAGGAGAGATCATTTTTTGTAATGGAGATGCCATCATATAAAATTCCAGATTGGAAAACTGTTATATATACTATCTTCGAAAAAGTAAAAATCTTTCTTTTTGATGCAGGTAAGATAATAATAGCTATTTCTATTATCTTATGGTTTCTGTCCTCTTATGGTCCCGGTGAGAAGTTTAAGCAAATTGAAGATAAATGGCAAGACAAAGAATTTGCTCAAGAAAATATTGCCTCAGAAAAGTTAGAATATTCATATGCTGGTTTAATTGGTAAAGTTATTGAGCCAGCTATAAAACCATTAGGGTTTGATTGGAAAATTGGTATTTCTTTAATCACCTCTTTTGCTGCGAGAGAAGTTTTTGTAGGAACAATGTCTACAATATATAGTGTTGGAGATGATGATATTGTTTCTATAAGAGAAAGATTAAGAAGAGAAAGAAATAAAGAAACAGGAGAGCCTTTCTTTACTACTGCTGTTGGGATTTCATTAATGCTTTTTTATGCTTTTGCAATGCAGTGTATGACTACTGTAGCCGTTGTATATAGAGAAACAAACAGTATAAAATGGCCGCTGTTACAGTTTCTTTATCTAACAGTTTTAGCGTATTTATCAAGTTTTATTGCGTTCCAACTTTTGAGTTAGTGGATAATAAGTTTACATCTTACCTACCTAAGAATTCAGTTTACTTGATTGAGCAATGGGTTAAAGATTTAGATGTTGACATTAGAGTTGTAAAGCCAAGAAAAAGTAAATTAGGTGATTTTCGATGTAATTTAAATAGAAAATATATTATTAGTATTAATAATAATCTTAACCAGTTTTCTTTTCTAATTACTTTAATACATGAACTTGCTCATGCTTTTGTTTATGAAAAATACAGAAAGACTGTTTTGGCTCATGGTAATGAGTGGAAAGAAATGTTTAGAAAATTAATGTTTAATTTTTTATCAGATAAAATCTTTCCTCATGATATTCTTTCTTCTCTTTCAAAGCACCTGATTAATCCTTCTGCAAGCACATGTAATGATGTTGTTTTGTCTTTAGTTTTAAGAAGATACGACCTTGTAAAATCATTAAATATTAGTGAAATTAAGCAAGGAGAAAAATTTATCTTTTCTGATCGTACATTTATCAAGGGAGAAAAATTAAGAAAAAGATTTAAGTGTATAGATCTTAAAACTAACAAGTTGTATCTTTTTAATCCATTGGCAAAAATTGATCTACCTAAAGGAAGTTAAAAATATAGTTTAAATTTGCAAAAAAGTTAAGGTAAATGGATAAAAAAAATTATGCTATAATAATGGCTGGTGGTATTGGCTCACGTTTTTGGCCATTGAGTAGGAAGATATTACCAAAACAGTTTCTGGATATCCTAGGTATTGGAGAAACTCTTATTCAACAAACATTCAGAAGACTAAGTCTACTATGTCCTAAAGAGAATATATATATAGTTACAAACAAAGATTATTTTGATTTATGTAAAGAACAGATAGAAGAAATTAAGGTTAGTCAGATTTTATGTGAGCCAGTAATGCGAAATACAGCTCCATGTATAGCTTATGCGGCATTTAAAATACATGCTAAAGATCCTGATGCAAAATTAATTGTTGCCCCGTCTGATCATCTTATTACTAATGAAGTCGAGTATGTTAATATTATTAATCGTGTTTTTAAAATAATCTCTCTCCAAGATATTATTGTAACTTTAGGTATTCAGCCTAATAGGCCTGATACAGGATATGGATATGTTCAATATGATGAGAGTAATAACTTATTAAAGGATAATAGGTTAAAAAAGGTAAAGACTTTTACTGAGAAACCAGATTTAGAGTTGGCATTACAGTTTTTAGATAGTGGAGATTTTTTATGGAATGCTGGTATTTTTATTTTTTCATCTAAAGTGATTGTAGCTTCTTACAGGAAACACCTTAGAGATATATATGATATTTTTGATAGTGGTAATCAATTTTATAATACCAATAAAGAACATGATTTTATAGAACATGCTTTTCCATCCTGTAAGAATATTTCTATTGATTATGGGATATTAGAAAAATCAGATATTGTATATGTTTATCCTTCTGATTTTGGATGGAGCGATTTAGGAACATGGGGCTCTATAGATAATCATCTAATAAAAGATGATAGTAATAATTCTGCTAGGGGTAATGATGTGAATTTATATAATTCTCAAAATAACATTGTCTTTACTAATACAATTAGAGAGTGTGTTATTAATGGATTAGATGGGTATATTGTAGTAGAAAACAAGGGGTCTCTTTTAATCTGTAAAAAGGAAGACGAACAGCAGATTAAGACATTTGTTTCTGATCTGAAAAACAAAAGTTAGAATCTATTTATTGCACATCTTTTTTGGATCTACCCATTTTTCAAATTCTTCTTTAGTTACATAGTTTAATCTTAATGCTTCTTCTTTTAGAGTTGTTCCATTTTTATGAGCATTTTTTGCTATTTCAGATGCTTTCTCATAACCAATTTTTGTATTAAGTGCTGTAATTAGCATGAGTGAGTTTTTCAGATTATTTTCAATGTTTTTGTGGTTTGGTGATATCCCAAGTACACAATTTTTTTCAAATGAATCACATCCATCAGATAATAATTTTGCAGATTGAATAAAGTTGGCAGCAATGACTGGTTTATAGACATTAAGCTGTAGTTGTCCTTGCATTCCAGCCGTAGTAATTGTCATGTCATTTCCAATTATTTGAGCACATATCATAGTTAGTGCTTCAATCTGTGTAGGATTTACTTTACCCGGCATTATTGATGATCCTGGTTCATTGGAAGGTATATTTAATTCCCCGATTCCACATCTAGGACCAGATGCTAGTAGCCTAATATCATTTGCAATTTTATTTAGTGAAACAGCAATTTGTTTTAGTGCACTATGTGTCTCAACGAAAGCATCATTTGCAGATAATGCTTCAAATTTATTTTTTGCACTTGAAAATTTAATTTTAGTAAAATCTGATATCTTTTTTGCAACAAGTTTGGAATATCCTTTAGGAGAATTTAAGCCAGTTCCTACAGCGGTTCCTCCAATTGCTATTTCGCATAGATGAGGTATGGAGTTTTTTAATGATCTGATTCCATAATCTAATTGAGCAACATAACCAGAGAATTCTTGTCCTAGAGTTAGTGGAGTGGCATCCATTAAGTGTGTTCTGCCAATAACAACAATTTTAGAAAATGATTTTGCTTTATTGTTTAAGGCTTCTCTTAGTTTAGTTATTGCAGGTATTGTTTTTTCAGTAATGATTTTTACTGCTGCAATATGCATTGCTGTTGGAAATGTATCATTTGAACTTTGTGATTTATTCACATCATCATTTGGATGGATTGTTTTTTTTATATCATCAATTTTTCCGCCATTATTTATATGAGCAACATTTGCGATTACTTCATTTATATTCATGTTTGATTGAGTACCACTACCAGTTTGCCATATAACAAGTGGAAATTGGTCGTTATGATCTTGGTTTAGTATTTCATCACAAACTTTTACAATTGCATTTTTCTTATCTCTTGACAGGACCTTTAATTCATGATTCGCATGTGCCGCTGCTTTCTTAAGAATAGCAAAACCTAAGATAATTTCTAGAGGCATACTAGCATCAGGACCTATCTTAAAGTTATTTCTACTTCTTTCGGTTTGTGCTCCCCAATATCTATCCATTGGCACTTTTACTTCTCCCATAGTATCTTTTTCAATTCTATATTTCATCTTAAAAAATTTTGTTGGTTACTTAAGTTGTTGTTAATTTGTTTTAAAATATTGGCTATGAAATTTCTTGGTTTTCTAATTTTTTTATTTGTTTTTTTAATGGCATTTTGGTGTCTGTTCTTTCTAGCTAGCATTATTCCTTATTTTATCTATGTTTGGCTTATGGAAGGTAAGCTAGAGGATCATCAGATTCCTAAATAACCTTAAGCAAATTTAATATTATTTTTTTATCCAAATTCCATTAGGTAGGCCTTAATGAATGGGTTTAATTCTCCATTAAGAACATTTGATGGATTAGTAGATTCGTAATTTGTTCTAAGATCTTTCACAAGCTTATATGGATGAAGTATATAGTTTCTAATTTGCGATCCCCATTCAATTTTTTTCTTTTTCCCTTCTATTTTTTCTTTTTCTTTTTCTTTTCTGTTTATTTCTAATTGATGAAGTTGTGATCTTAATAGCTTTATAGCTTTCTCTTTATTTTCTAATTGTGAACGTGTTTCAGAGTTTTCAATTGTTATTCCAGAAGGCTTGTGTTTTAGTCTTACTGCAGTCTCAACTTTATTAACACCTTGTCCACCCGCTCCTCCAGCTCTAAAGGTATCCCATTCTATATCTGATGGGTTAATTTTAATTTCAACACTTTCATCTACTAGAGGATATACAAATACAGATGCAAATGTCGTATGCCTCTTAGCATTTGAATCAAATGGAGATATTCTCACAAGTCTATGCACACCATTTTCACTTTTAAGGTGGCCAAATGCATATTCTCCTTCAAATTCTAATGTTACAGATTTTATACCTACTGGTTCCGCTTTTTGTAAGTCAATTTGTTTTACTTTATAACCATTCTTCTCACCCCACATTATATACATTCTCATTAGCATATCTGCCCAATCTTGCCCTTCAGTTCCTCCTGCTCCTGGATTAATCGTCATGATACCATTCATTCCGTCTTCTTTGGAATTTAACATCTTCTTAAATTCTAATATTTCAAGATTTTCTATTGTTTTAATGAACTGGTCATGGATCTCATTATCATTAGCTTTAAGTTCGATAAAGATCTTTAGTTCTTCCAAACTATTTTCGATAGCGTTATATGCATCAATCCATTCTTTTATACTTTTCTTTTTTTTAAGGGTTTTTTCAGCTTTTTTAGGGTTGCTCCAGAAATCATTGTTAATTATTTCTTTATCTAATTCTAATAGTTTTTGTTTTTTACTATTAATCTTAAGAAATTTGTGAAGTTTTTCTTTTCTTCTTTCTATATCTATTATATGCTCTTTGTTAATCATTAGTTTATTATAAATTATCATTAATTACTTTCCATATTAAGTCTGTTTCATAACCTTTTTGATATAGATATCTTGCAATTTTAATGTTTTTCTTATAGATGTTTTTTTCATCTATTGATTCTGATTTTTTCTTTATGATTTTTTTTATTGATTCTAAATAGGATTCTTTTGTGATCGCATTCAGCGATGAGTTAATTATATTCTCTGGTATGCTTTTTTTTTTAAGTTGATAAGCAATTTTTATCTTCCCCCATTTTTTTAGATTAAATTTACTCTTGCAATATAATAACGCATATCTTTCTTCATTAATATAATTTTTTTCTATTAAATGATCGATTATTTTATTTTGATCTATATGTGTTTTTAAATTATTTAATTTTTTTATTACATCAAGCTTACATCTTTCTGATAGAGAACAATATTTTTCAAGTTTATTGATTGTAATACTATTGTTCATTGTATAAAATTTTGATTATAATCAAATGTACATATTATCATGAATAATATTAGATTTGTATAATGAAAAATAAGCAGGCAATTCTACTTCTTTTCTTGTCGAATATTATATCTGGTTTAGCTCAAGGAATTAGTATGATTGCTATTCCTTGGTATTTTATTGAGATTGCAGATATGCCTGAGTTTTTTGCCGCATCTTACTTGTTGATTACATTTTCTACATTGTTTTGGGGTATATACGCAGGATCATTAATAGACAGGTATTCTAGAAAGAAAATTTTTATTTTAACAAATCTTGCGTGTGGTCTTTTTATTGGTTCAATAGCAATCTACGGTTCTTATTATAATTTTCTTTCAGAATATTTGGTTATTGCTGTTTTTGCGATTACAATATTTAATTATAATATTCATTATCCTAATCTTTATGCATTTGGTCAAGAAATTACAGAAAAGAGTAAATACGGGAAGCTTAATTCGTACATAGAGGTTCAAGGCCAGACTACTAGTGTATTAGCAGGAGCATTTGCAGCTATATTATTAACTGGTACTACAGATAAGAATTTAGATATAGCTGGATTCAATATAAGTTTACCTGTAGATATTGAGCAATGGCAGATTTATGATATTTTTCTTTTAGATGCATGTACATATCTTGTTGTTATTGGAATTATCTCTTTTATAAGATATGTGCCAATTTCAGATGAGCAAGTACATTTAGGATCTCTTTTTGATAGGATAATGATAGGCTTTAATTATTTAAAAGATAATCCCGTAATCTTTGTGTTTGGTGTAGTTTCTTATATGTTGTTTGCGTTTACTTTAGTAGAAATCCATGTTATATTACCATCCTATGTACATGATTTTCTACTGGCTTCGGGAAATGTATATGCTTCATCTGAAGTCTATTATTCAATAGGAGCAATCCTTTCTGGATTGCTTGTTCTTAGAGTATTAAAAGGGGTAAACACATATATAGCAGTAATATTATTAATGTTATTTGTTTCTGTTGCATTTTTTGCTATGACTTATTATGATTTATTATGGATTTTCTTTATAGGTAGTTTAGTTGTAGGTATAACTAATGCAGGTATTAGGATATTAAGAACAACATATCTTTTTAATCATATACCAAACAACTTGATAGGCAGGTCTACATCAGTATTTTCTTCAATTAATATTATAGTCAGGATGATTTTAATTTCTGTTTTGGCTATTCCATTTTTTAATATTAATGATAATATTAGATGGGGCTATCTTATGGGAGTTGTTATTATGGTATTGTCTGCTGCGATATTGTTTTCTCTTTTTTTAAGAGAAAACAAGAATTCTCAATTAATTGAAAAATAAAACATCTTTATTTTTTTACAATACTATATTGAAGTAGATGTAATCTGTCGTCACCAACAATTTTAATGCTTTTCTTGAATTTTTGTTCCCATTTATGTTTTATAGAAGAGAAAAACCAGCCTTTATTAATGTAACTTGCTACAAAAGGATGGGTAGCTATTTGAATTTTATCTGATTTGATTACTTGTAGGTTAGCTATCTTGTTTTCAATTTGGTCAATGAGTAGCAAACTAGAATCTATTTTTCCTCCTCCATCACACATAGGGCATTTTTCTTTTGTGTCGATGGTTAGAGCTGGTCTGACTCTTTGTCTGGTTATTTGTATTAGCCCAAACTTTGTTGGTGGTAAGATATTGTGTTTTGCTTTGTCGGTGCTCATAGCTTTTTTAAGACTTTCAAATAAGATTTTTCTGTTTTTTTCAAGTTTAAGGTCAATAAAATCTACTACGATAATACCCCCCATATCTCTTAGTCTAAGTTGACGAGCAATTTCTTTAGCTGCCTCAAGATTAACTTCTAATGCATTTTCCTCTTGATCTTTTTTGGCATCAACTTTTTTTCCGCTATTAACATCTATAACATGTAATGCCTCAGTATGCTCTATAACTAGGTATGTTCCATTTTTAATGGTTACATTTTTTCCAAATGCACCTTTTATTTGTTTTGTGATATTATATTTTTGAAAGATAGGTATCTCCCCTTTATGTATTTTAACAATTTTTTCTTGTTCAGGAGATATTAAGGCAAGATAATCTTTAAGTTCATGTGCAATCTCTTTGTTATTCACAACAATATTATTGAATTTGGCATCTAATAAGTCTCTTAATATTGTAGAAGACCTATTTAGTTCACCAAGGATTTTAACTGGAGCTTTTTTACCTTTAAGTTTTTTGCTAATAGTTTGCCATTTCTTATATAGGTTCTTAAGATCTTGATCTAATTCAGCTACTTTTTTTCCAGTAGCTACTGTTCTAATAATTACTCCAAATCCATGAGGTTTAATACTTCTGATTAGGTTTTTTAGTCTAGTTTTTTCTTCAGATTTAGCAATTTTTTGTGATACAGAAACTTTATCAGAAAATGGAGTTAAAACCATAAATCTACCTGCAATAGAGAGTTCAGTGGTTAATCTAGGCCCTTTTGTTGAGATTGGCTCTTTAGATATTTGTAATAATAAATGATCTCCAGACTTTAAAGTCTCAGAGATTTTACCATCTTTATTAATTTTCTTTTCAAGTTTAAAGTTCTTTAATGAAGCTGTATTTAGTTTGTCTTGAATAGATTTTTCTGTAAATTTCTTTAATGAATTTATTTGCATCCCTAAATCTAGGTAATGAAGAAATCCATCTTTTTCATAACCTACATTTACAAATGCAGCATTTAGACCGGGAACTACTTTCTTTATTTTCCCTAAAAATATGTCGCCTACTGAAAAGTTATTATCGTGTTTCTGTTTATGGAGTTCAATTAATTGACCATCACATAACAATGCAATTACTACTTCAGAAGACCTTGAGTCGATAATAAGGTCGAATTTCATGGTTTTATTTTCTGATTAAAAATAGATTATAACAATAAGTTATTTATTCTTATGTCTATTTTTTCTAGAGCGTTTTTTACGCTTATGTGTAGCAATTTTTAATCTTTTCTTTTTCTTAGCTCCTGACATCTTAAATTTCTTTATTTTAAAGTTATGTTACTTTATTTTTAACATCCTGCATAAAAATCTTTGCAGGTTTGAATGATGGAATATGATGCTCTGGAATTATTATTGTTGTATTCTTTTTAATATTACGCCCTGTTTTTTGAGCTCTTTTCTTTACTTTAAATGTTCCGAATCCTCTTAAAAATACAGGTTCATTCTCTGATAATGCACTCATAATCTCATTCATAAATGACTCTACTACTGCAAGAGTTGTTATTTTTTCTACTCCTGTTTTTGATGATATTTTACTTACAACTTCTGCTTTTGTCATGAATATATTTTACTAAATTTGATTTGCAAATATATCAAATTTTATATATCTGTAATATAGAATTTTTTAATTAATTGTTAGTTAGTGTATATGAGTTTTTCATCTAGTTTGATTAATTGGTATAATTCTAATAAGAGAGATTTACCATGGCGAAGAACAACTGATCCATATAAGATTTGGTTGTCAGAGATTATTTTACAACAAACACGTGTTAACCAGGGGCTCCCTTATTATAATAGTTTTGTTAAAAGTTTTCCGACTATTTTTGATCTAGCAGATGCTAGTGAAGATAAGGTTTTTAAGCTTTGGCAAGGCCTTGGTTATTATTCAAGAGCACGTAATCTACATTTTACCTCTAAATATATTTGTGTAAATTTTGACGGTAAATTTCCTGACAATTTTAATGAAATTATTTTATTGAAAGGAATAGGTGTGTATACAGCCTCAGCTATCTGTTCCTTTGCATTTAAAGGAAGGTATGCTGTTGTAGATGGAAATGTCATTAGAGTGTTAAGTAGAGTTTTTGGTGTGTATTCATTTTATGACACTACAGTTGGGAAGAAAGATTTTTTAGAATTAGCAGAGATTAATCTTCCAGAAGAAAAATCTGATACATATAATCAAGCAATAATGGAATTTGGAGCACTTATATGTAAGCCAAAGAGACCAGATTGTTTAAGTTGTATTTTTAATGATTTTTGTCATGCATTCAATAAGAATGTAGTTAATAGGTTACCTAGAAAAACAAAAAAGATAAAAGTTAGAAATAGATATATTAATTTTCTAATAATTACAGATCAGAAGGCAGTTTATATGATAAAAAAACAGAAGGGTATTTGGTCTGGTTTGTATGAATTTCCATTTCTTGAATTTAATAAAGCATATCCAAATGAAGAAATTGTTTCTAGTGATGGTTGGTCAGATTTATTTAAGAAGAAATCAGTTAAGATTAGTTATGTGTCGCCAGTTATGATTCATCGTCTTTCTCATCAGAAATTACATGTCAAGTTTTGGCATATTCATTCTCATCAATTAAATATTCCAGATTATAGATTAATTAAAATTTCAGAAATTAATGAAATTCCAGTTTCTAGATTAATTGATAATTATTTGACTCATAATATTATTTGTTAGTTTTTTTCTACATTTGTTAAAGAAATTAAGAAAAAGTATATGTCAGGAGTTAATAAAGTTATTCTTATTGGTAATTTAGGTAAAGATCCTGAAGTTAGATATCTAGATAATGGGGTTGCAGTAGCTAATCTTTCATTAGCTACAACGGAGAATTATAAAAATAAAGAAGGAGAGAGAGTAAGTCAAACAGAATGGCATGATGTAGTGCTTTGGAGAGGTTTGGCAGAGGTAGCGGAAAAATATTTAAAGAAAGGAGCTAGTGTTTATATTGAAGGAAAGATAAGGACTAGTAAATGGGTAGATAAAGAAGAAAATACACGATACAAGACAGAGGTTATGGCAGATAAGTTGACCATGTTAGGCAGACCTTCAAATAATGATTCACAAACACCTATTTCATCTGAGGATGATCTTCCTTTTTAATTAATATCTGACATTTGAAAGACGATCCTTTTCCCATTATCTTAAATCTATTTTATCAGATTGATGTTGATTTTCTTCATTTAGAGAATTTACTTGTTCTTGTATTTATTGCAATTTTACTGTTCTTCTCTGCATTGGTTTCAGGATCAGAAATTTCTTTCTTTTCATTGAGTATGTCTGATCTGGAGGGGTTGCAAGAAGATAAAAAAAAGCATAAATTAATTTTTAAATTATTAAAATTCCCAAACTCATTACTAGCTACCATTTTAATTGTAAATAATTTTTTGAATGTAGCAATTGTAATCCTTTCTGCATATTTAACATCTATAACATTTATTTTTCCAGAAGGGTCAATCTTAGAATTTATTTTTCAAGTTGTAATTATCACCAGTCTTTTGGTGTTTTTTGGAGAGATTACACCTAAGGTCTATGCAAATCAAAATGCTGTAAAATTTAGTTTATGGATGGCTAGACCATTAATGTTTTTAAGTAAGATGTTTTATCCATTTAGTTTTTTATTAGTATCAACAACTTCATTTATTGAGAATAGACTTAGAAAGAAAGAGTTAAATGTTAATATAGATGAAATATCAAAAGCATTAGACTTAACAGATCAGGAAAACACAGGAAAACAAGGAAAAATACTTAGAAGTATAGTGGAATTTGGTAATACTGATGTTAAAGAGATTATGAGATCTCGAGTAGATGTAGTGGCAATTGATAAAAGCACTAATTTTTCAGAATTACTAAAGATTATAACATCTTCTGGATATTCTAGGATTCCAGTTTATGATGAGCAATTTGATAATGTTTTAGGGATATTATACATTAAAGATTTAATTCCTTTTTTATCAAAAGATAATGATTTTAAATGGATAGATTTATGTAGAGTTCCTCTTTTTGTTCCAGAGAATAAAATGATAAATGATTTGTTAAAAGAGTTTCAGGCTAAAAAGAATCACATTGCAATTGTAGTAGATGAGTATGGAGGAGCCTCTGGAATTGTTACTCTTGAAGATGTGCTTGAAGAAATTGTTGGGGAGATTAATGATGAATTTGATGATGATGATAATAATTATTCTAAACTGGATGATAATAATTTTATTTTTGAAGGAAAGATTTTATTGATTGATTTTTTGAAGATAGTAGGCTTTGAGGGAGACTATTTTGATGACTTAAAGGGAGAATCTGATTCTTTAGCAGGTCTAATTCTAGAGCATGAAGGAAGGATTCCAAAGATTGGGGACCTTATTAATATTAAAGATTTTACTTTTCAGATCGAATCTGTAGATTTAAGAAGAATAAAAAGAATTAAAGTTACTGTCCATGAGGCTTAGTGTTCTTTTGTTTTTTTTCTTCTCATGCCAATCTGACTATACCCCTAAGCCAAAGGCATATCTTAAGTTGTCGTTCCCTGAAAAAGCATATCAAACATTAGATGATGAAAGATTAAATTACTCTTTCAGTTATCCTAATTATTCAAATTTGGAAATAAAGAAAAATCACACTTTTATTAATGTTAATTTTCCTGATTATTCAGGAGTTTTGCATTTGACTTATGTAAATCTAGATAATAATTTATCAGAAAATATTGAACAATCACGTTCTCTAGCATATAAACATAATAATCAGGCAGATGTAATTAGTGAGCAGGTTTTTATAAGTGACAATAATAGAGTCTATGGCATGTTTTATGATTATCAGGGAGTTACAGCAACATCATCTCAGTTTTATTTAACTGATAGTGTAGATCATTTTTTTAGAGGTTCTTTTTATTTTAATACTGAATTAAATGATTCGATACTGCCAATAAATAGCTTTATAAAGGAAGATATTAGAGTTCTAATTGAATCTTTAAGATGGAAATAGGTTTTATTCTATAATTATTTTTTTCTCGACACTGTTATCATCATAGATATATAGATAAACTGCAGGAGATAATCTTGATTTATTTCTTCCAAGGATATCTATAATTCTAATTATTTTTTTCTCTTGATTTAGACCTTCATTTATTTCTGTGTTATTATTCCATAAGTTTATGTTGTCAATAAATAGGTTGTTTTCATATTGATTTACATTTCTGAATTTTATTGCAAAATCATCTTGATTTGTATAGTTTGATAAATCAATAACTTCTGAGACCCAATCATTATTACTACTAGGTGTCCAGCTAAATCCATTATATGGTGGTGTAGTTGTTGTTAGATTAAGCCCTGCTTTTTCCCATACATTTTGCCAAGTGTTGCCGCAGTCGTCAGAGACATAGATTATTAATGTGTCAGACCAGTTTTGGGCAGAAGCTGGATTGGTCCATAGGCTATATGCGTAGTCAAATGTAAGATAGATACTAGAATATGATGTTAGATCTAAAGTAGGAAGAATAAAATCATCGTATTCTCCATTTGCTGAGTATTCAGCATTATTAATATAAATTGAGGAACTACTGTTATAACCTGCTGTATTGGTTAATTCCCAGGTATCATTACCATCATTATTTATTATAGTCCATCCAGGTATTCCTGATTGAAAATCTTCACTTAATGGGGGTGTTCCTGCAGAACAAAAACAATATGCTTGACAAGTATTTAAGTCAGAATATATTCCATTTCCATTTAATGGGTCTACACAGTTTCCATTAATACAATCCCAGGAAGGTGGAGGAGGAGTTGTGTTACATAGATTGTTATTTACAAGGGCAGGTCTATATTGATTAATTGCAGCTGTCATTCTTGTTTTTTGTCCTATGGTAAAAAGATTCATGCAGCCATCATTTGTATAGTCCATATAATTCATAAACATATCCCCATTGTTATTTGAGGTTCCGCAGCTATTAGCATTATGAGGAAATGCAGGACAATTGTAATTTTCTTCTTCTTGAATCGGAGTATCATTTACATTATCATTTCCACAATTAGCATCTCCCCAGACATGATCTAAGTTGAGCCAGTGACCGACTTCATGAGTACATGTTCTTCCCTTATTATATGGTGCCTGTACAGTTCCTTGGGTTCCAAAATAATTATATCCTATTACAACTCCATCATCTGGATTGTTAAAAGTTGATGGTGGTGTAGCATATCCTAATATTCCACCTGAAAGATCACAAACCCATATATTAAGATAATTATCTTGATCCCAGGGATCAATACCTCCAGTTGATGTAGATTTCATAGCATCTGCTTGTATTGTAAAGGATGTCTGACTAGTCTGGGTTCGTGTTATGCCATTGGTGAATGCGCCATTTGGATCAACACTTGCTAGACAGAATTCAATTTCAGTATCAGTCGCAATACTTTGCCAAACAGAAGGTGTCATAATCGCATCGATATTTGTTCTTCTAAAGTCTGCATTAAGAACATCGATTTGAGAAAAAATTTGTTGATCAGAAATATTTTCGGAAGATGTATTCCATACTACATGTACTACTACTGGGATTGTTATGATAGACTGTGATTCTGAATTGTATCTTGATTTAATCCAATTTCTAGTTTGCTGATTAACCATCTGTCTTTCTTGCTTGTATTTTGGATATTTGTTTTTTAAAATCTCAACATATTCAGTGGTGTGACATCTTTGTTGAGATATACAATTAAATGACAATAGTAATAATAGAATATTAATACAGTGTTTCATTAGTAGTAATTTTAGTACAAATATATAATTAATATAGATTATATTTATCTTTAATATTGATAGTCTAGAGTTATCATATGTTTTTAATTGTATCCTTAAACATTTAGATAATCAAAAAAAAAGAGAAATTATTGCTGATTTCTTCTTGTTTTGTTAATTTTGCAGACCATTTTTAAAAATAAAAATAATGTACGCAATAGTGGAGATAGCAGGGCAGCAGTTTAAAGTTGAGAAAGATCAACAAATATATGTACATCGTTTAGATGCTAAACAAGGCTCTAAGGTATCATTTGATAAAGTTCTTCTTTTGGATAATGATGGTAAAGTGGATATAGGTCTTCCTGTTATAAAAGGAGTTTCAGTTACTGCAAAAATAATGGAACATCTGAAAGGAGATAAGGTAATTGTTTTTAAAAAGAAAAGAAGAAAAGGCTATAGAGTTAAGAATGGTCATAGACAATATTTAACCAAGATTGAGATAGAAAAAATTGGAAAATCTGGACCTGCAAAGAAAGAAAAAGAAGAGGTAAAAGAGAAGAAGAAGCCTGCAGCAAAGAAGAAGCCTGCAGCAAAGAAGAAGCCTGCAGCAAAGAAGAAGCCTGCAGTAAAAAAATCAGCTGAGAAAAAATAATTATAACAGTAAAAACTTAAAGTTATGGCACATAAAAAGGGAGCAGGTAGTAGTAAAAACGGCAGAGATTCTAGAAGTAATAGATTAGGAGTGAAAATTTATGGGAATCAATCAGTGATTGCTGGTAACATTATTGTTCGTCAAAGAGGAACAGTCCATAATCCGGGTAATAATGTTGGTATCGGTAAAGATCACACCTTATTTGCTTTAACTGATGGGATAGTTAAGTTTACTAAAAAACGTAATAACAAATCCTATGTTTCGGTTGAAGTATAATCATCGGAATTATTCTTAAAGATTAATAAACTCTTGAGCAATCAAGGGTTTTTTTTTACTTTTGTTTAAAATACCTTAGATGTTACATATTTCATATATAAGAGAGAATAAGGATAAAATCATTGAAAGACTTAAGATTAAGAATTTTAATGCTCAGGATCTTTTTACTGCTGTTATTGAGAAGGATAATCAAAGAAAATTAAATCAACAACAATCTGATGATGTTTTATCTCAATTAAATCAAATTGCAAAGCAGATAGGCGTTCTATATAAAGAAGGAAAGACTGAAGAAGCGAATACTCTAAAGAAAGAGACAGCTTTATTCAAAGATGAAACCAAGAAATTAAATTCTCTCAGGTCTCAACTTGAACAAGAGATTAAAGATATATTAGTTCAGATTCCAAATGTTCCACATATAACAGTAAAAAGTGGAACATCAGATAAGGATAATGAGATTTTAAATGAAGCAGGTAGTATTCCTAAATTAGATAAAGGCTCTAAACCACATTGGGAGTTAGCCGAGGCGTATAATTTAATAAACTTCAAATTAGGAAATAAAATTACAGGAGCTGGTTTTCCGGTATATATAGGTAAGGGAGCAAAATTGCAGAGGGCATTAATAACTTATTTTTTGGATCAAAATATAGAGGCAGGATATACTGAGTATTTGCCTCCATCTGTTGTTAATGCAGATTCTATGTTTGGTACTGGAGCTTTACCTGATAAAGAATCTCAAATGTATTATATTAATGATGATGATCTGTATTTAATTCCTACAGCAGAGGTGCCTATTACTAATCTTTTTAGAGATACTATTATAAAAGATTTTCCAATTAAATGCACATCTTATACTCCTTGTTTTAGGAGAGAGGCGGGTTCATATGGTAAGGATGTAAGGGGGTTAAATAGACTACATCAATTTGATAAAGTTGAGATTGTCCAGGTAGATCATCCAAATAATTCATATAATACTTTAGATGTAATGGTAGATCATGTTGCTTCTATTATAGAGAATTTAAACCTTCCTTATAGAGTAGTTAGATTATGTGGTGGAGACCTAAGCTTTACTTCTTCACTGACTTATGATTTTGAAGTTTATTCAGCTGGGCAGGAGCGATGGCTAGAGGTAAGTTCAGTTTCTAATTTTGAGAGTTTTCAAGCAAATAGATTGAAGCTTAGATATAAGGATAGTAATGGTAAATCTCAATTATGTCATACTCTTAATGGAAGTGCTCTTGCATTGCCACGAATTTTTGCCGCTCTCATTGAAAATAATCAAACAGAAAAAGGGATTTTAATTCCTGAAGTTCTTCAGAAATATACAGGTTTTGACATTATAGAATAAATGAAAATTTTCTTTTTCTTTTTTTTCTTTACAATATCAGTTTTTGCTCAAAATAACAACCAGAAATTAGCATATCAGTATTTTGTTAATGGTGAATATGAGAAAGCAATAGTGTTATATGAGGAAATAAATAAGAAAAATTTTGTTCTTAATACATATAGCCCTTATTTCATGTCGTTAATTAATATTAATAGATTTTCTGATGCCGAAATTATAGCTAAGAAAGTTTATTCAAAACATACAAATCGATTAATTTATTTAGCAGATATTGTAATATCCCAAAATAAACAAGAGGCTATAAGAAAATCAAATTATAATTTAAAGAAACTCCACAATAAGTTAGATGGCCAAAATTCACAAGCAATCCAGATTGCAAATAGGTTTCAATCTTTTAATATGTATTCATATGCTCTAGACATTTATGACAGGTCTCAAGAACTTAATAATAATTCTACATATGATATTCAGAAAGCCCAATTGTATGGACTTCTTGGGGAAGAAGAATTAATGATAAATCAATATTTTAGTTTCTTACTTAGAAATCCAAATCAGAAAAAAGTAGTTTTTGCTAATATTCAGAAATTTCTTAATAATAATGGTATAAAAAACAAGACCAATTATCTGATTGTAAAAAAATCACTTCTAAAAACTATTAAATTGAATTCTGATAGAGAAGATTTTAATGAGATGTTAATTTGGTTATTTATGCAAAATAAACAATATAAATTAGCTTTATCTCAAGTCATTTCACTTGATAGAAGAACTAAAAACTCTTTAAGTAAAATATATGAGATAGCAGAGACTTTTCTAGATCTTAAGAAATATAATTTAGCAATTGAAGCATTTGATTATGTTGTTTCAAAAGGTTTTGAATCAAGATTATATATTGATGCTCATATTAATAGATTATATGCTTTAACAAAACTGATAAGAGATAAAGATCTTGAATCTATAAATAAGCAATATATTGATGTGATTGATGAGGTTGGTAAGAATCCGTATAGTATTTTGTTGTTGTCAAATTATGCTCATTTTAAAGCTTTTTTTCTTGATGATCTTAATGAAGCTACATTGATTTTAGAAGAAGCTATGGATATTAGCGGAGTTCAGTTATTAGATCTAGCTGAGTGCAAGATTCAGTATGCAGATATTATGCTGTTGTCAGGAAATATATGGGATGCGCTTTTATATTATTCTCAGGTTGAAAAAGATCTTAAAGAACATCCAATAGGTCATAAAGCTAAGTTTAAAAGAGCAAAAATCGCATTTTATCAAGGAGATTTTACTTGGGCTCAAGCTCAGCTAGATGTTCTTAAGTCATCAACCTCTAAGTTAATATCTAATGATGCTATGGAATTATCTTTATTGATTACAGATAATTATAATTTAGATACTATCGATCAACCTATGATACAGTTTGCAAATGCAGATTTGTTGTCTTTTCAAAAGAAGTATGATGATGCATTGTTAGTATATGATTCTATTTTAGAAAATTTTAGAGGACATGATCTGTCAGATGAGATATATTTTAGGAAGCACAAGATATATTTACAAAAGAATGATTTTGATATGTCTGTAAAAATGCTTGAATTCATTGTTAAGGAATATTCATACGAGATACTAATTGATGACGCACTGTATAATCTAGCAAAGATTTTTGATTATCAATATAATAATGATGAAAAGGCTAGTGAATTTTATCAAGAGTTGATATTAAATCATGAGGGAAGTATTTACACATCAGAGGCTAGAGAAAGATTTAGGTTACTTAGAGGAGATAATTTAATAGAAGAATTATGATAATATATAATATTACTATAAATGTTAATTTAGAAATAGCAGAAGAGTGGTTAGTTTGGATGAAAAAGGATCATATTCCTAAGGTTTTAGGTACAAAATTATTTGTTTCTGCAACTATCAACCGAGTAATATCTGCTTCTGATACGGGTATTACATATGCTGTTGCCTATAAGTGTAGATCATTAAAGGATTTGCAGGAATATGAGAGTAGATATGCCACTAAGCTAAGAGATGAGTATCATCTACTTTATTCTGACTTAGCGCCCACATTCAGAACAATAATGGAGGTGATTGAAGAATTATAATCTATTTAAGAAATGGGTTGTTTAATTTCTCATAACCAATAGTTGTTTTAGGGCCATGTCCACAATAGATATTGGTTGTTTCGTCCATTATAAGAAGTTTATTTTGTATGCTTTCTATTAACACCTCAAAGTCGCCCCCAGGTAGATCAGTTCTTCCAATACTATTTTGAAATATAACATCACCAGATATAACAAAACTTTCTTTTTTAGAGAATAATGATATATGTCCAGGTGAATGTCCAGGTGTAAAAAGCACCTCTAATTGACTTTCTCCAAAGTATACGTTGTCTTTATCTTTTAAGAATTTACTTGGGTTTGGAGACTTTTTATAATTTTTGAATCCATATAGATTAGCAATTTCACCTGAGCTTTTGAGTAAATTTAAATCATTCTCATGCATATGTAGTTCTAGCCCCCATCTTTCAGAAATAAATTGATTACCAAGTATATGGTCTATATGGCAGTGTGTATTGATTAGAATTACAGGATTTAAATTATTCTCTATAATATATTTTTCTAGTTCTTCTTTTTCAAATTCTTCATAGCACCCAGGATCAATAATTATACATTCTTTTGTGTTATCAGATATAATAAAGGTGTTTTCTTGAAATGGATTGAAAGTAAAAGGTTTTATCTTCATAATTGATATATAATACAAAGATATAAGTTCTTTATATTTGTGTAAAATTTGTGCTATGAGTTTTATAACAATAATTTTTCTTATTATAATTGGTTTGTTAGCAGGTATTTTGAGTGGGGTTGTAGGTGTTGGTGGCGCTATTGTTATTATACCATTACTTTTAATTTTAGGTCTTTCTCAACAAGAGGCTCAAGGGACTTCACTTGCTGTCATGTTACCTCCAATTGGAATTTTAGCAGCTATTAATTATTATAAAGCTGGTTTTGTAAAATGGGAATATGCAATTATAATAGCTTTAACTTTTTTAATAGGAGGGTATATAGGCTCTAAATTTGCAATTTCAATGGACCCTCAAATACTTAAAAAGTGTTTTGGTTTAGTTTTATTAATTGTTGCAATTAAATTTATTTTCGGGAAATGATTGAAAAAATAAAAAATCTAAGCACAGAATATTTTGATGAGATTATCAAGATTAGGAGACATCTTCATATGTATCCAGAATTATCTTTTGAAGAATTTGGCACCTCTGAATATATTAAGGGGATTTTAAATTCTTGGGGTATTGAATTTACTGATGGATATGTTAATACAGGTATTTTAGTAGTACTTCAAGGAGCAAATCCTGAGTCTAGAATTTTAGCATTAAGAGCTGATTTTGATGCATTGCCAATTGTTGAAGAAAATAATGTAGAATATTGCTCAAAAAACCATGGTGTTATGCATGCGTGTGGGCATGATGCACATACAGCAAGTATGTTAGGTGCATTAAAAATTCTAAATGAAATTAAAGAATCATGGGAAGGGACAATAAAATTTATTTTTCAACCTGCTGAGGAACGATTGCCAGGAGGGGCAAAACAAATGATAGAAGAGGGTGTGTTAGAAAACCCTAATGTTCAAAATGTTATTGCCCAACATGTATTGCCCGATCTACAGGTAGGGAAAGTTGGATTTAAATCAGGAACTTATATGGCATCTACTGATGAGATTTATATTAAAATTAAAGGTGTTGGTGGCCATGCTGCAATACCAGAAAAATATAATAATCCAATTATAGCTTCATCGTATTTAATTTTGAAGTTGCATCAGTTTTTTGCTCGACATAATGATTCTATCTTTGCAATAGGAGATGTTCAAGCTAATGGATCAACAAATATTATTCCTAAAGAGGTAAATTTAATGGGTACATTTAGAGCATTATCAGAAGAATATCGAAAAGAATCTCATCAGGATATTAAAGATGTTATTGCAGAGGCAGAAAAAGAATATGATGTAGATATTGATTTGGAGATTAGGGACGGATATCCGGCATTGCATAATGATGAAGAATTAACTAAGAAAAATATTTCTAATGCTAAAGATTTTCTTGGCAATCAAAATGTAGTTCATTTACCTATTAGAATGACAGCTGAAGATTTTTCATATTTTGCAGATTCTGTTCCATCATGTTTTTATAGATTAGGAACAGGCAATAAGAATAAGGGTATTACTCATGGTTTGCACACTTCTAAATTTAATATTGATGAGGAGTCGTTAAAGATTGGGATGGGACTGATGTCTTATTTAGCTATTAGTTCATAAGCTTTTTGCCAATCGTAATAAATTCTTCGCTAAATTGAATGATTCTTTCATTTAAATCTTTTGATATTATTTTGTTGTTTTTAAAATCTTTGCTAGTTCCATAAATAATTCTTGGTAATTGAATCATTCTCCATTCATTCATGCATATTTGAGTAAGATGCATCGTAGAGAGATAGCTTTTTTCACTCCCAGCTGCACATAGAATTCCAAAGAATTTTCCTGTTACATCGTTAAAACAATTATCTAAAATTATTTTTAGAGAATCGTTAATAGAATAGCAGTGAACACCCATGCCGATAATTAGATTATCTGCTTTTGATATTTCTTTGGAGAGATCTTTCATTTTTAATGACTCTTTATAGTGGTATGCTGTTAATTTAATTTTCCTAGCATCTATAATTTTAGATTCTACTCCTCTTTCTAATAATTCACTATTAACTTCTGAGCATAGAATGAATGATCTTGAATCTGGAGAAAGAGAACTAGAGATAATTAATGTTTTCATTTTAGTTACCTACTTTAGATATGAAATCAATTCGTAAGATTCTTATTTCATTATCTGTAAATTCCTCTTCATCAAATTCTTCTCTTGCTTCATCAAAAGAGAACTCTTCTGTTGTTTTGAAGAAATCACGAATTTCTTTTAATTCCTCCTCTTCCATCATTTCACCTATAATATGAGAGAGATTTACTTTTGTGCCAGTTTCTACGATGTTTTCTATTTCAGTAAGTAATTCTTCAATCGTTAATGATTTGCCTCTTGCAATATCTTCAAGAGTCATTTTCTTATCTAAAGATTGAATAATATATATTTTGTTATTCTTTTTATTTGCAACGGTTCTTACTACAATATCAATGGCTCTTTCAATTTCATGTTCTTCTACATATTCTTTTATGACATCAATAAATTCTTGACCGTATTTTTTTGCTTTATTAACTCCAACACCTTGTATTTGAGCAAGTTCTTCCAAGGTTATTGGATATTGGTTTGCCATATCTATAAGAGATGGTTCCATGAAAATAATAGAAGGAGGTAGACCAATAGATTTTGCTTGTTGTTTTCTCAGGTCTTTGAGAATAAAAAGCAACCTATTATCTAAAGCTTGTCCTTTCTGGTTAGAGATTATATTCTCCTTTTCTAAGGCACTGTAGTCATGATCTTCTGTAATTTTGAAGCTTGAAGGTTTCATAAGAAATTGTTCTCCAAGTTCAGTAATCTTTAATACTCCATATGATTCTATTTCTTTAGTGATCAATTGTTTTACATATACCTGTCTAATAATAGAATGCCAAAATTGGATATCTTTCTCTCTACCTAATCCAAAAACATGATCAATTTGTGACATGTGTTGTTTAATTAGACTATTACTTTCTCCTATCATTATCTTAGCAATCTCTTTTGGTTTAAATCTTTGTTTGCATCCTATAATTACATTTAATAGTTGCTTAACATATTTTTTTCCTTCGTTAGTTGGCTTCGGATTTTTACAGTTGTCACACATTTGATTACAATCTGAGGAAGAAAAGTTTTCCCCAAAATAATGTAAGAGGTATTTTCTTCTACACATAGATGTCTCTGAGAAGGCAATAGTTTCCATAATTAATAGTCGACCTATCTCTTGTTCTGCAATAGGTTTTCCTTGAAGGAATTTTTCTAGCTTTTCAATGTCTCTATAATCATAGAAAGTAATTAAGTCTCCTTTTCCACCATCACGACCAGCTCTACCTGTTTCTTGATAATAGCCCTCTAAACTTTTAGGTATGTCATGGTGAATTACAAATCTAATATCTGGTTTATCAATTCCCATTCCAAAGGCAATAGTAGCTACAATTATATCACAATCCTCCATGAGGAAAGCATCTTGGTGTAAAACTCTCTTTTTTGTTTCTAATCCTGCATGATAAGGCAACGCTTTAATTCCATTAATTTGTAAAACTTCTGCAATTTCTTCTACCTTCTTTCTACTTAAACAATATACTATACCTGAATCTCCTTTTCTTTTATTTATATATTTAACTAATTGTTTGGCAATATCAATTTTTGGTCTTATTTCATAGAACAGATTCTTTCTATTAAATGAGTCTAGATATAATTTTCCATTTTCTATTTGTAGGTTTTTCATTATATCTAATCTTACTTTTGGGGTAGCTGTCGCTGTTAGCGCAATAACTGGAGCAGGAGCTATATTATTTATGATTTCTCTTAGCCTCCTATATTCAGGCCTAAAGTCATGTCCCCATTCAGAAATACAATGAGCTTCATCTATGGCAAAAAAAGACACTTTATGATTATTGAAGAAAGTAATATTTTCTTGTTTAATGAGAGATTCAGGAGCGACATAAAGAAGTTTAGTTAAACCATTTGTTATGTCTTCTTTTACTTTATTAGCTTGTGCTTTTGATAATGAAGAATTTAAAACATGAGCAATGCTTTCGTTTTCATTAAAACCTCTTAGGGCATCTACTTGATTTTTCATTAAGGCAATTAGAGGAGAAATAATTATGGCAACCCCTTCTGATAATAATGCGGGTAGTTGATAACACATAGATTTTCCACCTCCAGTTGGCATGATTACCATTGAATTATTACCTTTAAGTAAATTTAAGATTATTTCTTCTTGTTTTCCTCTAAAGCTATTAAAGCCAAAGATTCTTTTTAGATTTTCATGTAAGATCTCTTTATTAATTCTCTTACTAGTTTTTATATCCATCTAAAAGTAATACTTTTGTTAAGGTTACGTTGGTTACTATAACGAATATACTATTAATTTATCATGAAATCACCAATTCAAATTAAAAAAATTGCTCAAGAAGTGATTGATATTGAATATAGATCTATTAAAAAATTATCAGGTAGTATTAATGATGATTTCGTAGAGGCTGTTGATTTAATTACTAAGTCAAATGGAAGGTTAATTGTTGCTGGAGTAGGAAAAAGCGCAAATATTTCTAGCAAATTAGTAGCAACTTTTAATTCTACTGGTCAGCCTTCAATCTTTTTACATGCTGCTGATGCAATTCATGGAGACTTAGGAAATGTTCAACAAGGTGATATTGTGATCTGTTTATCAAAAAGTGGTAATACTAAAGAAATAAAACTGCTAATATCAAATTTAAAAGTTCTAGGAAATAAGATTATTTCAATTTGTGGTAATCCATCTTCATATTTAGTAAAGAATAGCGACATTAATATTGACGGATCAATACCAGAGGAAGCTTGTCCGTATGATTTAGCTCCGACTTCATCAACTACTGCACAATTAGTTTTAGGTGATGCATTAGCAATCTGTCTTTTAAAGAACAGGGGATTTACAAAAGAAGATTTTGCTAGATTTCATCCTGGTGGAATTCTTGGAAAGAAACTGACTTTAAAAGTTGATAGTTTAATAAATAATAAGAAACCTTTAGTTCAAGAAGATACATTAATTAAAGATGTTATTGTTGAAATTTCTAAAAATAGATTGGGAGCAACAGCAGTGAGTGATTCCAAAAATATAGTAATTGGAATTATAACTGATGGAGATCTTAGAAGGTCCTTAGAAAAGAATTCTGTTTTTTCAGATTTATTAGCAAGGGATATTATGACAAGCAACCCTAAAATTGTTGGTAGTGAGACGCTAGTGTACGATGCGTTTAAAATTATGAAATCATTTAATATAACTCAATTAATTATTGAAGATGAAAAGGTATATAAAGGGATTATCCATTTACACGATATTATCGAAGAAGGAATTGTTAAATGAGTAATAAGGATTCAGACATGTCTTTTTTAGATCATCTTGAGGTACTTAGATGGCATCTTATAAGATCTGGAATTGCTATTTTGTTTTTCTCGGTGATAGCTTTCTTATGTAAAGAATTTATCTTTGACGCTATCTTATTAGCTCCAAAGGACCCCAGTTTTTTAACATATAGATATCTCTGCTATTTTTCACAAAGCTTAGGAATGGGGGATGCTTTATGTATTCAGGAATCTCCGTTTTCACTAATGAATATTAATATGTCAGGTCAATTCTCTACACATCTGATGACTTCATTATATGCTGGGTTTATTATCTCTTTTCCATATGTCTTCTGGGAAATATGGAGATTTATCCTTCCTGCATTAAAAGATAAGGAAACAAAGGTTGCTAGAGGTGTTGTCTTTTTTAGTTCTGTGCTCTTTTTAATTGGGATTTTATTTGGCTATTATATTATTGCTCCATTATCAATTAATTTTCTAGGATCATATCAAGTTAGTGCGACTGTTGCAAATCAGATTAGTTTATTGTCATTTATTAATACAGTTACTACCGTTAGTTTAGCTAATGGAATTATTTTTGAATTACCAGTATTGGTGTATTTCTTAACAAAAATTGGCTTCTTGACTCCTGAGTTCATGCGTAAATATAGAAGACATGCTATGGTACTTACTTTAATCTTGTCAGCAATCATAACTCCTCCGGATATTACATCGCAGATTCTTGTTTCTTTTCCTTTGATAATTTTATATGAATTAAGTATTAGAATCTCTAAATCTGTAATAAAAAGAAATAATCTATGATATTAAGAACTGAGGGTATTTTTAAATATTATTCTAAGAAACCTGTGGTAAATGGAGTTTCTGTAGAATTAAAGCAAGGTGAAATTGTAGGATTATTAGGCCCTAATGGAGCAGGTAAAACTACAACGTTCTATATTATTGTAGGGCTAATTAAAGCAAATAAAGGTTTAGTTTTTTTAGATGATATTGATGTAACCTCTCAGCCAATGTACAAGAGAGCTCAAATGGGGATTGGTTATTTACCTCAAGAAGCATCTGTATTTCGTAGAATGACTGTCGAAGATAATATTAAGGCTGTTCTTGAGATGACTGATCTTTCTAAAATTAGACAAGAAGAGAGATGCGAGCAATTATTGGAAGAATTTGGTTTAATAAAGGTAAGGAATCAAATAGGTAATATACTCTCTGGAGGAGAGCGTAGGAGAACCGAGATTGCCAGGGCATTAGCCACTGAGCCTAAATTTATTTTGTTAGATGAACCTTTTGCTGGAGTTGATCCTATTGCAGTTGAAGACATTCAGAATATCGTTAAGCAATTAGTTAAGAAAAATATTGGAGTTTTAATTACTGATCATAATGTACATGAAACATTATCAATTACTGATAGAGCATATTTATTGTTTGAAGGATCAATCTTAAAACAAGGTTCTTCTGAAGAATTAGCGTCAGATGATCAAGTTAAGAGGTTGTATTTGGGAAGAAATTTTGAACTTAGGAAATAAACTTAATATTCTGAAAGATTAAATGTATAAGATTCCATTATTTGATTACATAACATCTTTTGACAAGCAGTATTAACTTTTTCATTAGCAATCTCTGAATTTTCTGCTTCAACTTCTAAAGTTATATGTTTTCCGATTCTTACATTAGTTATTTCTGAAAGTTCAATGTTTTTCATGCTCGCACTTACAGCTTTTCCTTGTGGATCTAATAATGATTTTAATGGCATAATATCAATTTCTGCTTTGAATCTCATAGTATATTATTAATGATTGATAAAGTTATATACAAAACTACAATAAATGGTATTGCGGCCAAATTAAACAGGAAGAATAATATAAGTGCAGCAATTAACATGACAAGTCTTATTGTATTAAGTTGAGTTAATTTCTTTTCTTGAAAGTTTATTTTTATAGAGAATAATTTTAATTTACTAACCATTAAAAGTGATAATAAAATTGATATTAGACAAAGCGAGAAAACATCATAAGTAAATAAATCCACAAAAGGAAGTGAAGCTATAAATATTGCAGCCATTGGAGCTGGTAATCCAATAAATTCCGTTTTTTGATTTTTATCAATATTAAAATTTGATAATCTTATTGCTGCAAAAATTGGGATGGTTAATGCAGTTAAAGCAATTAGTGAAAAAGGGATTTCAGAATTTAACAAGGCATGGTGTTCAGTAGTTGAGTTAAGATCAATTAATTTAAACAAAATGAAAGAAGGGGCAAGTCCAGATGTAATTAAATCGGCCATGCTATCTAACTGTATGCCAAATTCATTTTCAACGTTTAAAGCCCTTGCAAAGAATCCATCAAAAAAATCAAGAAAAATTCCTATGAAAATAAAAAGTGCAGCATATTCTAACTGATTGTTGGATGCGTAAATTATAGAGACGCATCCACAAAAAAGGTTAGAAAGTGTAATTAAATTAGGGATATTTCTTTTAAGAGTATTCATTTCAGCAAAAATATGATAATATTTGTAAAAGATATGAAAAACTATTTTCTTGCTTTTATTGCTGGATTACTCCTGAGTCTTTCTTGGCCAGTTAATGGATTTGTGTATTTTATTTTTATTGCTTTTGTCCCACTCTTCTTTCTAGCAAAGAATCTTCAAAAGAAAAGAAATAAGTCTATAATAAAGTTTTTAGGCTTCTCGTTTTTGACATTTCTGCTATTTAATGTATTTACGACATATTGGGTTTATTATGCTAGTGAATTTGGAGCAATTTCTGCAGTTATAGTAAACTCTTTTTTCATGTCTTTAGTTATGTTACTTTTCTTTTGGGCGAAGAGAGTTTTAGGGGTGAGAATTGGATACTTTTCCTTAATAACATTCTGGTTAACATTTGAATATATTCATCTAAATTGGGATCTTTCTTGGCCTTGGCTCACATTAGGAAATTGTTTTTCAGAATCGTTGTTTTTGATAAATTGGTATGAATATACTGGTGTGTTAGGAGGTTCTTTATGGATCCTTCTTGTAAATATTTTAGTTTTTGAACTTATAGATAGAAGAGAAAAGGTTAAGCCGTTCTTTTTATTGATATCATTGCTATTGCTGCCTATTTTTTTGTCTAATTCTATATCTAATAGAGCAGATCATATTAAAGACTATATCAATGTTGTTGTTGTTCAGCCAAATATTGATCCATATAATGAGAAGTTTAAAATTAGTTATCAGCAGCAGTTATTGGATTTTATTAATTTGGCTAAAACCAAGATTGATAGCACCACAGATCTGTTAGTTGGACCTGAGACGGCTTTACAAGAGAATATTTGGGAATCAAAAGTTCAATACACTAAGAGTATACAAGAACTGCAGAAGTTACAACTGGATTTCCCGGAATTAAATATTCTTGTTGGGGCCACAACATTCAAATTATTTGAGTCTAATAATTTAAAAAGTTCAACTGCTCGTAAATTTAGGAATGAGGATTTATGGTATGATGTATATAACTCTGCAGTTTTCATCTCTAAATCCGGGGAAGTTTCTATTTATCATAAAACTAAATTAGTTCCTGGTGCTGAGAAAATACCATTTCCGTCATTATTAAATAATTTTTCATCATTATCTGTTGATCTTGGAGGGGTTAGTGGCTCTTTAGGGAGTGAAAATAGTATAGTTAGTTTTAATTCTAATGAAGCTAAAATACTTCCATTGATTTGTTATGAGTCTATTTATGGTGATTTAAACACTGGAAAATCTTTTGATGTTATGTGCATTATAACCAATGATGGTTGGTGGAAAAATACAGTAGGATACAAACAACATTTTAGTTACGCAAAATTAAGAGCTATAGAACAAAGAAGGTCAATAATAAGAAGTGCTAATACTGGTATTTCAGGATTTATTAATTCTTCGGGTGAGTTTGAAGAATTAGCAAAATGGGATGAGAAAAAAGTAATAAAGTCACAGGTTGCAATAAGCAACACTGTAACTTTTTATAATCAGTTTGGAGATTACCTAGGGAGAATATCTTCCTTTATAAGCTCTATATTTCTTCTTTTGATGTTTGTTAAATCAAAAGTAAAATAACTTCTATTCTTCTAAATTTTCTTCTTCTGTGCTTTCTTCTTCAACTGATGTTGAGTCAGCAGGAGCCTCTTCACTTAAACTTTCAGAGCATGTCTTATCACCCCAAACTCCAATTTGTTGAATATTAAACGATGAAGCTTCTTGAGTAGCATGTTCGTGTGCTAAGTTAAAGTCATTATTAACATCTGCAGATGTGCTACTAATATTATAATCTGCCTCAGTATTGTTTAGTGCGCTGAGTGTTATTAGTACTAGCGCTAAGATTCCTAGCCCTAATGTAAGAGGTGTTTCTATATTTCCCATGATTTCTTTTTAAATTAGTTATAGTGCTAATTTAATA
>JAAZYM010000023.1 GCA_014239655.1 Flavobacteriales bacterium
AACTTTCTTTCCTTTATATTGACCAAGTGTTATTTGATCTCCATTTTGATCTACTGAATTTATTTCAGGGGCCTTATCCCCAATTTTTAATTCTATCATCTCTTATTTATTTTAAAGTGTTCCTCTTTTTGCTTGTTCAGCTTCGATTGATTCAAATAATGCTTTGAAATTCCCTTTTCCAAAAGATTTTGCTCCTTTTCTTTGTATAATCTCAAAAAAAAGTGTTGGTCGATCAGTTAGTGGTTTAGTAAATATTTGAAGCAGGTATCCTTCATCATCTCTATCAACTAAAATATTGTGTTGCTTTAGCGTTAAAATCTCTTCATCAATTTCGCCTACTCTATCAAGTACTGTATCGTAATACCTCTCAGGGATTATTAAAAACTCTACCCCTCTCTTTTTCATCTGACAAACTGTAGATACTATATCATCCGTTGCCACAGCAATATGCTGACAACCAGGACCATTATTAAAATCTAAATACTCCTCAATTTGTGATTTCTTTAACCCTTCGGCTGGCTCATTAATTGGAAATTTAATACGTCCATTACCATTAGTCATCACCTTGCTCATTAGCGCAGTGTATTGAGTAGATATATCCTTATCATCAAATGTGATAAGATTAGCAAAACCCATTGTTTGATTATAAAAGTCCTCCCAAACATTCATCTCTCCCCATCCAACATTAGCTACCATATGATCAATATATTTCAAGCCAACAGCACTTGGATTGTATTCAGAATTCCATGCTTGATATCCTGGCATAAAAACGCCTTTGTAATTCTTTCTCTCTATAAAAATATGTACAGTATCTCCATATATTTTGATTCCTGATTTTACGACTTCCCCATCAGTGTCTTTTTCAACTGTAGGCTCTAAATAAGATTCTGCTCCTCTACTTGTAGTTTCTTTCCAAGCTTGGGTAGCATCATCAACCCAAAGAGCAATTACTTTCACCCCATCGCCATGTCTTTCAATATGATTATGAATGTCCTGGTTCTCATTAGAAATTGGGGTTGTAAAAACAAGTCTTATCTTATCTTGAACCACAACATAAGAAGTCCTATCTTTGATTCCTGTTTCCAAACCTGCATATGCAAGAGATTGAAATCCTAATGCAGTCTTATAAAAATGTGCTGCCTGCTTTGCATTTCCAACATAAAACTCCACATAATCAGTTCCAAGAAGTGGTAAGAAATCTTGAGCGTCACTAAATATTTTCTCTAATTTTATTGATTCACTCATAACAACTACTATTCAATCCACGATTTATGATACTTTCCATCTGAAAGATCTATTGCTAACTGAGTTAATTTTAATGGAGCAAATGTATCAACCATAACTGCTAGCTCATCCGTTTTTTTCTTTCCAATACTTCTTTCCATTGCACCAGGATGAGGGCCATGTGGAATGCCGGCAGGGTGTAAAGATATATACCCCTCTTGCACATGATTTCTACTCATAAAATCACCTGCTACATAATATAGAACTTCATCTGAATCAATATTAGAATGATTATATGGTGCTGGAATTGCTTCAGGATGATAATCATATAATCTTGGACAAAAAGAACATAAAACAAATCTGCTTGTCTCAAAAGTTTGGTGAACAGGTGGTGGCTGATGTACTCTTCCTGTTATTGGCTCAAAATCATGAATTGAAAATGCATATGGAAAATTATATCCATCACAACCAACAACATCAAAAGGATGTGTTGAATATAAATAATCATGAATTATATGTTCCTTCTTAATTTTCATGATAAATTCACCGTTTTCATCATGCGTCTCTAGCTCTTCAGGAAATCGTAAATCCCTCTCACAGAATGGAGAATGCTCTAATAATTGTCCAAAATGATTTCTATATCTTTTTGGAGTATAAACAGGATTATACGACTCAACAACAAAGTGTCTATTATCGGCTGTGTCAAAATCTATCTTATATATTATTCCTCGTGGAATCACTAAATAATCGCCTTCTTGGAATTTAATATTCCCAACAAATGTTCTTAATGTACCCGTACCTTTATGAATAAAGATAATCTCATCTCCATCTGTATTCTTATAAAAATAATCCTGTGTCTTACCGGTAGGAGCAGAAAGCATAATATTCAGATCGTTATTAATTAAAATTGAGAGCCTACTCTTAATTAAATCCTCAATTTTAGGTGCATTAAAAGCATCAAGCAGATAAGCTTTCATGTTTTTTTCAACTGCTATCTTAGGCTCAACAGAATATGAGCCTTTAATATCCATAACTTGAGTAGGTCTATGGATATGATATAATAAGCTAGACATACCATCAAAACCTATGGTGCCAAAAAGCTCCTCATAATAATATCCGCCATCAGGCTTTTTAAATGTTGTATGTCTTTTATGTGGTATCTTACCTAATTTATGATATCTAGGCATATTTTTTTATTTAATCTTATAATAAACAAATGTAAGTATTTTTATTGGACAAAATTAAAAATATTAGCTTTGCATAAGTATGAAGTTAAGCACTTACAAACTACGCAACGATAATAAAGAATTAATAGGGGTTTTAAAAAATAATTCACTTATAAATTTAAATAAATTATTTGGCGATATTTCTCTTATTAATCTTATTCAAATACCTAATTGGCAATCAAATATTAATGAGAGCAATCTCACTAAACATGAATTAACGGATGTTAATTTATTATCACCTATTCCAAAGCCAAATTCATTTAGAGATGCTTATGCTTTCAGACAACATGTTGAAACAGCAAGAAAAAACAGAGGGGCTGAAATGATTAAGGAGTTTGATAAGTTTCCTGTTTTCTATTTTAATAATCATAATTCTATTTGTGGTCCTAATGACAATATTAAATGTATGCCTAGTCATTTTAACAAATTAGATTATGAATTAGAAATAGCCATCCTTATTGGAAAAGAAGGATCGAATATTAGAGCCTGTGATGCCAAGGAATATATTGCTGGCTTCATGATCCTAAATGACATTAGTGCTAGAGAGATACAAATGCAAGAAATGAAATTAAATTTAGGGCCTGCAAAGGGTAAGGATTTTGCATCTGTATTGGGTCCTTTTTTAGTAACGCCTAATGAAGTTGCTGATAGACTAATTAAGGAAGATGAAAATGGATGTATATACAATATGAAGATGTCATGTTCTGTAAATGGAGAGTTATTATCAGAAGGAAATTTTAAAGATATAAATTGGACATTTGAACAGATTATTGAAAGAGCTTCATACGGAACCACATTATATCCTGGAGATATAATTGGATCTGGGACAGTGGGAACAGGATGCCTTTTAGAATTAAATGGAACAAATAAAATTAATGATCCAGAGTATAATGAAAGATGGCTTAAAGATGGTGATATTATTGAAATGGAAATAGAAGGGTTAGGTAGAATTTCTAATAAAATTATAGCACATAAATCTAATTACAAAATTGTTTAAACTATGAAAGAAATTGATATTCATGCAATAAGTAGTCAAGAGCTTTATAAGTATCTTACCTCATCTGTCACGCCACGTCCTATCGCGCTTGTTAGTACAGTTGATAAAGACGGAATAAATAATTTAAGCCCTTTTTCATTTTTTAATGTTTTTTCTATTAACCCTCCGATATTAATCTTTTCACCGGTAAATAGACTAAGAAATAATACAAAAAAAGACACTCTTAATAATGTAAGTCAAATAAAAGAATGTGTAATATCGCTCGTAAACACAAAGATTGCTCAGCAAGTTTCTTTAGCATCGAGCAATTATTCAGCAAATGAAGATGAATTTAAAAAAGCTGGATTTAATAAAATAAAAGCCTCGTTAGTAAAACCCTGTCTCATTAAAGAAGCTCCAGTAAACTTTGAATGCAAAGTCAATAATATCATCTCTTTGGGAGATAATGGAGGGGCAGGAAATCTGATTATCTGCGAAGTGCTAAAAATCCATATAGATGAAGGAATCCTTGATCAAGATGAACAAATTGATCCATTAAAATTAGATATTGTTTCAAGGTTAGGGGCAAATTGGTATGGAAAAACAAATCAAGATAGTATCTATAAAATTGTAAAGCCAGTATCGAGAATAGGAATAGGGTTTGATAATATCCCTCAAGAAATATTAAGTAGTGAAATTCTTTCAGGAAGTGATCTGGCAATGCTTGCATCTGTAGATACAATTCCAAACAAAAAAAATACAGATTCTCTATCTTTGAAAACAGAAGAAAAACATACTTTAGCAAAAAAATTGCTTGAAAAAGGAAAGATAATTGAAGCCTGGGAAATATTAATTTAAATATAAAACTATGAACTTTAAATTACCAAAACTAAACTATGCATATGATGCATTAGAGCCAAATATTGATGCGCGAACAATGGAAATTCACCATTCAAAACATCATAATGGATATACTAATAATCTAAATAATGCTATCAGCGGAACACCATTAGAAGGAAAAAATATTGAAGAAATATGTCAATCAGAAAATCTTAGTGGAGCCGTACGAAATAATGGCGGGGGATATTTTAATCACTGCCTCTTCTGGAATATTATGTCTCCTAATGGAGGCGGAGAGCCATCAAATCAAATTGGAGATGCTATCTCTAATGGGTTTGGGTCTTTCGAAAATTTTAAGACAGAATTCTCAAAAGCTGCTGCAACCAGATTTGGTTCAGGATGGGCATGGTTGTGTGTTAAAGATGGAGGATTATGCGTATGTTCAACTCCGAATCAAGACAATCCTATTATGAAAGAAGGATGTGGAGGAACACCAATTCTATGTCTTGATGTATGGGAGCATGCATACTACCTAAACTATCAAAATAGACGTCCTGATTATATCAATGCATTCTTTAATGTGATTAATTGGGAGAAAGTTAATCAGTTATACTTAGAAGCTTTATAATATTTTTATAAATTTGCTCATCTTAAATTAAACAAACAAGAAAATGAAAAATACAATTCTAATAATTACTTTATTTAGTTTTTTATTAATAGGAAACTATTCTACTAATGCACAGTCAGACAGTATACTTAACACAACAAGTATGGAAGCCGCTGAAGAAAACAATGAAAGTCAGAATGATTATTCTGCAAATGTTGAGACGACAGCTGAATCTGCATCATTCCATCAAGTTATCAAACAAAAATTTATTGAAGGTGGCCCTGGATTTATGGGTATTGTTCTACTTTGTTTAATTTTAGGTCTAGCACTAGCTATAGAAAGAATAATCTACTTAAACCTTGCAACAACTGACACTGATAAACTATTAGAGGGTGTTGAACATGCAATGCAAAACGGTGGTGTTGAAGCTGCAAAAGAAGTTTGTAGAAACACAAAAGGACCAGTTGCATCAATATTCTATCAAGGATTAGATAGAGCAAATGAAGGAATAGATATGGTTGAGAAATATATCATATCATATGGAAGTGTGCAAATGGGATTACTAGAAAAAGGCCTTTCATGGATTTCATTATTTATTGCTCTTGCACCTATGCTCGGATTTATGGGGACAGTAATTGGTATGATTGGAGCATTTGATGCTATTGAAGCGGCAGGTGACATTTCTCCTTCACTAGTAGCAGGAGGAATTAAGGTGGCATTATTGACAACTGTTTTTGGTTTAATCGTGGCTATGATACTACAAATCTTCTACAACTATTTAATTGCAAAAATTGATTCAATAACAAATTCAATGGAAGATGCTTCAATTTCTCTTATTGATTTATTAGTAAAAAATAAATAATGGATAGTTTAATTAATATTGGAATTATTATAACCTACATTATGATAGGCTTTGCAGCACTATCTGCAATATCTTTTGGAGTGAAAAAGATGCTCTCAAACACAAAAAATGCTAAGAAAACCTTATATACTATTTTAGGATTAATCGTTGTTTGTATTCTTTCATATCTGATTGCATCAGATGAAATTCTTAATTCATATAAAAAATATAAGATAAGCGCTTCTGAGTCTAAGAATGTTGGCATGGGATTAATAATGTTCTATATTCTTTCTGCACTTGCTGTAGGCGCTGTTTTATACTCTGAACTATCAAAAGCATTTAGCAAATAATGGCAAGCAAAAGAAGAGGATTGCCAGAGATTAATGCAGGATCAATGGCTGATATTGCATTTCTACTTTTAATCTTTTTTCTTGTTACTACAACAATGGATATTGATACTGGGATAGCAAGAAAACTCCCGCCAATGCCAGAGGAGGACCAGCAAGAAGATGATTCTCAAATTAACGCAAGAAATATTTATGTTGTCTTAATTAATTCAAGCAATCAATTACTTGTAGAGGGAGAGATGATGGATATATCCCAATTAAAAGAAGGGGCTAAAAAATTCATAGATAATAATGGTATTAGAGAAGATCTTTCAGAAAACCCTGAAAAGGCAATAATATCATTACAAAATGATAGAGGAACATCATACAAAATGTATATCAGAGTACAAAATGAATTAGCTGCAGCATATAATGAATTAAGAAATAGAGAAGCGCTAAATAAATTTGGAGAGCGATATAATGATCTTAGTAAATCAGATCAAAAAGAAATTAGAAAAATGTATCCTCAGAAAATATCTGAGGCTGAACCAAAAAATATAGGAGGAAATTCATAATGAGTAAATTTAAAAAAAGTGGAAACAAAGGAATGCCGGCTATATCTACAGCGTCATTACCAGACATTGTATTTATGTTGCTTTTCTTTTTTATGGTAACAACGGTAATGAGGGAAACAACCTTATTTGTTTCTGTATTAACACCAAAAGCTACTGAAATAAAAAAGATGGAAAAGAAATCTTTAGTCAGCTACATTTATATAGGGTCTCCAGTTAAGCGTATGCAATCTTCATATGGTACATCTGCTCGGATCCAATTAAATGATGCCTTTGCTGATGTAGGTGATATTCAAGAATTTATCGCTACAGAAAGAGAAGCTAAAGATGAGAAAGAGATTCCATATATGACAACATCTATTAAAGCCGATGAGACTGTAAAAATGGGTATCATCACAGATGTAAAGCAAGAGCTACGAAAAGCTAATGCACTTAAAATTAATTATTCTACAAGAAAAGGAGAATATTAAATATCTTCCCTAGCTAAACGTGAGTTTTTATAAAAAAGACTCATTAATAATCCAACAGATAATAAACTAAACAATACATAACTAATATTAGTTTGTGGTATTGCTGATTCATTATAATTATTAAAACTTTGAACAAAATCAAAGGTTTGAAAGAAGGGATACGATATAATAATGGCCATAGCATTATTAATAAAATGAGCAATAATAGGAATCCATAAAGATTGACTCCAATAAAAAAGATAGCCTAAAATTAAACCAAGTAACATTCGTGGAAAAAGACCGTTAAAATGAAGGTGAATAGCGCTAAACAAAAAAGAAGTAACAACAATAGCAAGATGGATATTATTAAAATATTTAGATAATGATTGTTGAAGAAAACCTCTAAAGAAAAGCTCCTCTCCTAATGCAGGAATAATAGCCATGACTAAAAGATTCAATAATAAATCCCCGTAATTATTCATATCTAAAAATGCTAAAACTATAGCTTCAGAATCTATATCATACTTTAGCATCCATTCAGGGAAATCAATTGTCATATTCCATTCTAATAAGAAAGAAACAAGTGGTGTAATTAATAACATAATCGCAAAAACAATAAGCACAGATTGCCTTGTGAAATTTTTCTTAAAATAAAATTGAAAATTTGTTAAATAACCATATAGCAAAAGAGGTGTTACAAATGTTCCAACTGCACTAAAAAGTTGCATGACCTTCATAAGATTAATAGATACGGCTGAAGAAAGATCATATGAGAAAAATAAATTAATCCCATTTTCACATAATAGATAAACTACAAAAAGACCCAACAAATAATGAAGTAAAAAAGAAAAAGATACCAAACCTAAAAGGAGTATAATTTTCAAAAATGGTTGCGAATTAGAAAAGGTTCCCTTTAAATCCAATATTATTATTTTAGCAGATATTATGAGTGTAAAGATAGGAAATATTGATATAGGAGAATTCCCGCTCTTGTTAGCTCCAATGGAAGATGTTAGTGACCCTCCATTTAGAGCCCTATGTAAAGAGAATGGAGCAGATGTAATGTATACTGAATTTATATCCTCGGAGGGACTTATCAGAGACGCATTTAAAAGCACACAAAAATTAGACATCTATGATTTTGAAAGACCAATTGGTATCCAAATATTTGGAAATGAAATATCATCAATGCGCCAAGCAACTGAAATATGTGCTAAAGAAAATCCTGAATTTATTGATATTAATTATGGTTGTCCTGTAAAGAAGGTTGCAAATAAAGGAGCTGGAGCCGGTATATTAAAGGATATTCCTAAGATGATTTCTATGACTAAAGAGATTGTTGAATCTACCAGTATTCCCGTGACAGTAAAAACAAGATTAGGATGGGATGAAAACTCCAAATATATAGTTGAAGTTGCTGAACGTCTCCAAGATGTCGGTATTAAAGCTATTTCAATTCATGGAAGAACCAGAAAACAAATGTATAAAGGAGAGGCTGATTGGACATTAATTGGGGAAGTGAAAAATAACCCTAACATGAAAATTCCAATATTTGGAAATGGAGATGTTAATACCCCAGAGAAAGTAAAAGAAGTCAAAAACAGATATGGAGTTGATGGTGTGATGATTGGAAGGGGGGCTATTGGATATCCATGGATCTTTAATGAGATTAAGCATTATCTCAAAACCAATACTCTCTTAGAAAAACCAAATATATCAGAAAGAGTACGAGTATGTAAACAGCATCTGAAACATTCAATTATATGGAAAGGAGAAAAATTAGGAATAGCAGAAATGAAAAGACATTATAGTAGTTACTTTAAAGCAATACCCAATTTTAAAGAATATCGCACACGTATGGTGACTTCAAATTCGGAAAAAGAAGTATTAGAAATTCTTAATGATGTGAAAGCAAAATTTATTAACTACTAGTCTGCCCTCTTCTTATTAAACATTACAAGGGAAGTCCCCCATGAAGCAAAAAATCCAATCATTAAAACCAATACTTGTACTAATATAAGGTCCTTAAATTGAATAATTACAGGATAATAATCTATAACAAAACTTCCTTCACCCATTTTTATTAATCCAAAGTGTTGTTGTAAAAAAGACAAAAAGACTCCGAAAATAATTCCTAAAAGGCTGCCAGCTAACACACCAAACATACTTTTATAAAGAAAAATATGTTTAATTGAATCTCTTGCAAGACCTAGATTAAATAGACTAGAAATATCATCCTTCTTGTCTATAATTAAGATAGCTAAAGCGCTAATGATATTAAATGCTGCTATAATGATAATAAAAAGTAGAATCAAAAAAACAACAAGTCTTTCCGTATTCAATATCTTATATAGAAAATCTTGTTGTTCAAATCTATTTTGAACAATGTATTGCTTACCCATCTTTTCAGCGATCGACTTTTGAATACTCAACATCTTGCTAGCATCAGACAACTTAATTTCAATTGCCGAAACAAAATCTTCTTTATTAATTAAATTCTGAACAAATCCAATTGGCGTAATGATATATTCAGAATCTATTTCTTGCTGGACACCAAAAAAACCCACTGGCATCAAGGAGGATTTTTTAAACGCTCTTTCTAAATTTAGAAGATTATTAGCTTCTCTATTTGGAAGATATATATTTACTTGGTCAAAAACTGTACCAATATTCATTGATAAATAATAGGCAATTCCTCGGCCAATAACACCCACATGATTATCATCATAATTACTTATGTTTTCCCCATTAACAATGACAGAATCAAAATTTGTTAACCTATTGTAGTTGTGATCGACTCCCTTTACTGTAGCAATATATTGTTTAGAATTATACTCTACCAATACTTTCTCTTCAAGAACACAAGAAATAACATCAATACCATCTTGGTTGGTTAGAATCTTCAAACACTCTTTCTGATTAAAGTTTTTTCCTTCTGTAGTAGTAACTTTTAAGTGAGGGTCAAAAACATTATACATTCCAACTACTAAATTCTCGAAACCATTAAATACTGACAAAACTATCACTAATGACGCTGTGCCAATGGCAATTCCAAACTGAGAAATTAATGATAATAAATGAACATAATTTAGTCTCTTCCTACTTAAAAAATAACGCTTAGCAATAAAAAAAGGTAAATTCATAAGATTTTACTTTTTCAGTAATAGATCTATCTCTTCTGCATAATCTGCAGAATCATCAATAAAAAAATTTAACTCAGGGACTATCCTTAATTGGTTTCTTACAGCAATTCCTAATTTCTTTCTTAGTAGTGATTTTTTACTCTTAATTTTATTTAATGCATCAAGAAGATCTGTTACAGGAAAGATACTTAAGAAAACATTAGCATAAGCTAAATCTGGAGAAATCCTAACTGCAGTTATACCAACAATAATAGGGCCTAAGATATTGCCTGATTCCTTATTAATAATTTGAGCTAGTTCCTTTAAAATTAAACGTGCAACCTTTTTTTGTCTTGTTGATTCCATTTGTTAGCAAAAATAAGCAATCCTTTCATATCTTTGTATTATGCATTTCTTTATAAGAATCCTAAAATATATAAAACCCTATTCATCTTATGCGGTCTTAAATGTAGGGTCAAATATTATTAGTATTGTTTTTTCATTATTCTCTTTAACAATGGTTATTCCTTTTCTTGGCATTTTATTTGGAACACAAGAAAAAGTTTATCAAGCTACCTCTTTATCATTTAATGCACAAGCTATCAAAGAAAATTTCTATTTATTTATTAGTACAGTAATAGATAATAATGGGAAGGTTGAGGCGCTGATGCTTATCTGCATCCTAGTATTTATAATGTTTCTTTTGAAAAACTTCTTTAGATATCTTGCTTTATTTTTTCTAACTCCAATTAGAAATGGAATTATCCATGATATAAGGATGGACCTCCAAAAGAAAATACTATCCCTAGATATGTCTTCTATTGGATCAAAAAGAAAAGGAGACCTAACATCTAGAATGACAGCAGATTTAGTAGAAATAGAGTGGTCAATTATGGGGGCTCTAGAAATGTTTTTTAAAGACCCTATAACAATAATTATTTTTCTTTCTACATTAATTTTTATTAGCCCACCACTTACAATTTTTGTTATTGTCCTGTTTCCAATAGCTGGTATTTTAATTGGTTATATTGGTAAGAGTCTTAAGAGCTCATCAAAAAAAGGACAAGATAAATTAGCCTATATAATGTCTGTGATAGATGAGAATATTTTTGGCTTAAGAATAATAAAAGCTTTTAATGCCGAAGATTTTATTAATTCAAGATTTGAGGTTACAAGCAATGAATATAAAAAGATTATGACAAGTATTCTTAGAAAAAAAGATTTGTCATCACCTATGAGTGAATTCCTCAGTACTATTGTAATGGTGATTATTATGTGGTTTGGTGGCCAGCTAGTTCTTGCTGATAATTCTATGTTGTCGCCACAAGAATTTATCGGCTATATTTTACTTTTCTCTCAAATAATTCCTCCAGTAAAATCTCTTACGACTTCTTATTACTATATACAAAAAGGAAGTGCAGCAGCAGAAAGAGTTTATGAAATACTCGACACTGAAAATCAAATAGAAAACATAAAAACCCCAAAACAGATTACTACAATTAAAGAATCTATTTCATTTGAGATCAAATCTTTTAAATATGAAAATATTCAAGTCTTAAAAGACGTCAATTTTGAGATTAGACAAGGAGAAAAGACGGCCCTTGTTGGGCAATCTGGAGGAGGAAAATCTACAATAGCCGACCTACTTCCAAGATTCTATGATTTAATAGATGGTTCTATTAAGATAGATGGTATTAATATAAAAGATATCGATATAAAACAGCTACGTAAACTAATAGGTATTGTAAGTCAAGACTCCATCTTATTTAATGATACTATTTATAATAACATTAAGATTGGGAATCTGGATGCTAATAAAGAAGATGTTATTAATGCAGCAAAAGCAGCTAATGCACATGATTTCATATTAAAAACAGAACAAGGTTATGAGACTAATATTGGAAATGCAGGGGACAAACTATCTGGCGGACAAAAACAAAGAATAAGCATTGCAAGAGCAATCTTAAAAGATCCTGAAATTTTAATCTTAGATGAGGCAACCTCATCATTAGACTCTGAATCAGAACAGCTTATCCAAGATGCTTTATCAAACCTAATGAAATCAAGAACATCCTTAGTTATCGCTCATAGATTATCAACAATAGAAAATTCAGATAATATTATAGTGTTAAATGAAGGAAAAATCATTGAACAAGGTAAGCATGCTGATTTAATTACTAAAAATGGTCAGTACAAGAAACTATATAATCTACAATATAACAAGAGCTAATAAAGAAAATTATTATACGGATATCTCTTGATATGTAATTCCTTAATTCTATCATAAAGTAATATCTTTAAGTCTTCAAAATTTATTTTATCCAATGCTGAAATAAAAATACTATCAAGATCTAATCTACTCATCCAAGTTTCTTTCAGATCTTTAAGTGACCTATTCTCTTTTGTAGATTCAGTAAGGTCATCTGCTTCTTTCTGAATAAAAGAATACGCATCTATCTTATTAAAAACTAATATTTGAGGTTTATTCTCCGCGCCAATCTCTGCTATTGTTTTATTAACTATTGTGATTTGATCCTCAAAGTTTGGATTAGATATATCAACCAGATGAATTAAGACATCAGACTCTCTCACCTCATCTAATGTTGATTTAAATGATTCAATAAGTTGATGTGGTAACTTCCTGATAAAACCCACTGTATCAGATAGCAAGAATGGCAAATTCTTAATAACAACCTTTCTTACTGTAGTGTCAAGCGTTGCAAACAACTTGTTTTCAGCAAAAATATCAGATTTAGATAATATATTCATCAACGTAGATTTACCTGCATTTGTATATCCTACAAGAGCAACTCTTATCATATTTGCCCTTCCTTTTCTTCTAACTAGACTTTGCTTGTCAATCTTATCTAATTTTTTTCGCAATAAAGAGATCTTATCTTTAATGATTCGTCGATCTGTTTCTATTTGAGTCTCCCCAGGCCCTCTCATTCCTATACCCCCTTTCTGTCTTTCTAAGTGGGTCCACATTCTAGTTAATCTTGGGAGCAGATACTCATATTGAGCAAGCTCAACCTGTGTTCGGGCTTGTGCAGTTTTTGCTCGAGATGCGAAAATATCAAGTATTAGATTGCTTCTATCTAATATCTTACATTTTGGGAATATCTTTTGAATATTTCTTAATTGAGAGGGGGAAAGGTCATCATCAAAGACTATGATATCTATAGATTCATTTTCAGCATAATCTTTAACTTCATTAATTTTTCCTTTACCTAAAAAAGTCGTGTTATCAGGATGTTTTAATTTCTGGGTAAAATTTCTGACAGGTATTGCCCCGGCGGTCTTAACAAGAAAAGCTAACTCATCAAGATACTCATAAACTTGTTCAGTTTTAAGATTAGGCGTTATTAGACCAATTAGAATTGCCCTCTCCTTCATATAAAAACACTATATTTTATATTAAGATTTCTTTCGTGCATTAATAAAGTTCCTAATAAATGCAACCATTGCTAGTTTCGAAGTTAAAATCATAGCAAGCACACGATACAGTCCAATCCCCCCACTATCTATTGATTTCGGAAGCCTCATGCCCACTAAAGCAATTAATAATAATAGGGTTAATAAAACAGCAACATGGGCAATAACCTTGTTTTCGTTTTTCACTCCATTATTACATAAAAATAGAATCACCCCAAAAAACACAGGAATTAGAGCAGTTGGTGAGTCCACATCAAAATAACCCCATAAACCTATTACAATTAATGTTATACTATTTAATAAATTAGCTTTTGTAGTTGTCATATAAATGAATTTAATTAAAAAATTTCTTAGCACAAAGAAACAAATAAAACTAAAAAAATTTGGTATTTTCACGACTTTATATTTATAATGAAAAACCTCGTCAAACTATTATTTTTATTTTTAATAAGCTACTATAATAGTTATGGGCAAGAGGCATTCCCTGTAAATGGTGTAGATGAAAATTATAAACCAACCTATGCATTTATAAATGCTCATATAGTAATCTCTGGTGAAAAAGAAATAAAAAATGGAACCTTAATTATTAGAGATAGAATAATTCTTGAAGTTGACAGTAACATTGCTATTCCAAATGATGCAATAGTATATAATCTCAAAGGTGATTATGTCTATCCCTCCTTTATAGATCTATATTCTGATTATGGGCTCAAGAAAACAGAAAAAGAATCATCAAGTTACAGACCGCAATATAAAAGTAAAAAGAAAGGAGCTTATCATTGGAATCAAGCAATTCATCCTGAAATACATGCCTCACATGAATTTAATCATGATAAAGAAAGATTAAAATATCTTGAAATGGGATTTGGATCTCTTTTAACACATAAACAAGATGGTATCTTTAGAGGAACAGGATGTCTAACATTATTAGCGAATAATCAAGAAAATGACGATATACTAATGGATAAAGCCGCCACCTTCTACTCATTTAAAAAAGGGGCTTCAAAGCAAAGGTATCCGACTTCTCTTATGGGAAGCATTGCATTAGTTAAGCAAACATTACTTGATGCAGAATGGTATGAAAATACAAGTAATCATTCTAATATTTCTCTTTCTGAATACAATTCAAACAAATATCTTCCAAAGATATTTGAGCTAAAGAGTCATTTAGATTATTCGAGACTATTTAAGATCTCAGATGAATTTGAAATTGACTATATAGTAAAAGGAATTGGGAATGAATTCCTAAGAATAGATGAGATTAAAAAATCAGGATTTCCAATTATTGTTCCTATCGCCTTTCCAAAAGCATATGATGTTTCAAATCCAGAAGAAGCAATGGACATAAGCCTAAGTAAACTAAAAAGATGGGAAACTGCTCCATTCAACCTAAGAATACTTGAAGAAAATAAATTAACATATACTATTACTTCATCAGGCATAGATAAAAAATCTGATTTCATTAAAAACCTAAGAATAGCCGTAGAGAAAGGCTTGTCTCAAAAAGATGCGTTGAATGCGCTTACAGTAACACCTGCAAAATTAATAGGGATGAGTGAAAAATTAGGGAGCTTAGAAAAAAATAAAATAGCAAATTTTATCATCTGTTCATCTAATATCTTTAATGATGGGATTATCTATGAAAACTGGACTGGTGGAAAGAAAAATACCATTAATAAGAAAATTAAAAATGACATTAGAGGATATTATACATTTAACTCAAATAATTTTAAAGATATATTAGTAGAGATAAAAGGAAGCAAAGAGAAACCTCAAACAAGAATAATAAAGATTGATTCCTCAAATCTAAAAACAACCCTGAATGAAAAAAGAGTTGTAATATATAATGATGCAGGAGATTTTAGATGTTCAGGAGTTTATGATGAGGGTACAATTAAAGGAAGATATCAAGACAGAACAGGAATCCTACATGAATTTATAATGACAAGAGATTCTTCTTTAAGAAAAAAAGAAAGAAAAGAAAGAATATTAAAGACAACTGATGTGCCAGATGTTTGGACTCCAAATAAATCTAATGGTCTAGCCAAGAGTCTAAATAAAAAAAGCTTACTATTTAAGAATGCTAAATTATGGACAAATGAAGATCTTGGGATAATTAATAATGGGGATATTGCTATAAGTAATGGGAAAATTATCGCTATTGGTGAAAATCTTGATACAAATCAGATTCCAGACTTTGAAAAGTTAGATATACAGGTGATAAATTTAAGAGGTAAGCATATAACATCTGGAATAATTGATGAACACTCACATATAGCAATTAGTAAAGGAGTAAATGAGGGGAGTCAAGCAGTAACAGCAGAAGTTAGTATTGCTGATGTAATAAATCCAGATGACCATAATATTTATCGACAAATAGCAGGTGGTGTTACGTGCTCGCAACTCTTACATGGATCTGCTAACCCAATCGGAGGTCAATCTGCACTTATTAAACTTCGATGGGGAAAATCTGCTGAAGAAATGAAAATTAAAAATACTGATGGTTTTATCAAATTTGCACTTGGAGAAAACGTAAAGCAAAGTAATTGGGGGAGTTTTAATACAACACGATTTCCTCAAACAAGAATGGGGGTAGAACAAATCTTCTATGATGCCTTCTATAGAACAAAAAGATATAAAGAAGAATGGGAAAATTATAATAAACTAAGTTTAAGGAAAAAGAGAGAAACCAATCCTCCAAGAGAAAATCTAGAACTTAACACCTTAGTTGAAATATTAAATGGTGAGAGACATATTACATGTCATTCCTACGTAGAATCAGAGATTAATATGCTAATGCATGTTGCTGATTCTATGGGTTTTAAAATTAACACTTTTACTCATATATTAGAAGGATATAAAATTGCGAAAAAACTAAAGCAACACGGGGCGGGTGCATCTACATTCTCAGATTGGTGGGCTTATAAATTTGAAGTTAACGACGCAATACCATATAATGCCGCAATCCTTAATCAAGCAGGTGTTGTAACAGCAATTAATTCTGACGATGCAGAGATGGGTAGGAGATTAAATCAAGAAGCAGCTAAAGCTGTTAAGTACGGAAAAACATCTGAGGAAGATGCTTGGAAAATGGTCACATTAAATCCCGCCAAACTACTACATCTTGATAATAGAATTGGTTCCTTAAAAGTTGGTAAGGATGCCGATATAGTAATATGGTCAGATAATCCTCTCTCTATTTATGCAAAAGTAGAACAAACATATATTGATGGGGAGTGTTATTATGATCAAAAAAATAATCTCTCAAATCAAGAAAGAGATAGAAATGAAAAGATAAGAATTATCAATAAACTTAGTAATATAAAAGGTAATAATAAAATTAAAGATAGACCAAGAAAAGAAAAATTATATCATTGCGATACCATCGAACATGAATAAATATATCAGAAATAATATTATTATAAGCCTAATGCTTTTAAGTGGTTTGGCTAATGGACAAAGAACAACGCTCTTGATGGGAGGTATAGCACATCTTGGTAACGGAGAAAAAATAGATAATTCAATCATCAGTATAAAAGAAGGAAAAATAGATCTAGTCGCTGATTTATCTAAAATCAGAATTGACCCAGATGCATTTGACACAATATATAAGATATACGGGAAACACGTATACCCGGGCTTTATTTTAACCAACACAAAATTAGGTATAACAGAAATTGATCAAGTTAGAGCGACTCATGATTTTAGAGAAGTGGGAGATTTTAATCCTAATATTAGTTCACAAATTGCATTTAATGTGCAGTCAAAAATAATTGAAACCGTAAGAACTAATGGAGTGTTAATAACACAAGCAACACCGCAAGGAGGTGTTATTTCAGGACAATCATCAGTTATGTATCTCAGTGGATGGAACTGGGAAGATGCAACGTGTAAAGCAAATGACGGGGTGCATCTAAGATGGCCATCATCATACTATAATACAGGTTGGTGGGCAGAACAAGGAAAAAGAGAGAAAAATAAAGAGCATAACAAAAAGGTTAATGAGATAATTGGTTTTTTTGAAAAATCTTTGTCTTACTCTAAATCTAACAATACTGTTGATCTTAAAATGGAGAGTATGAAAGGGCTTTTTAATGGCACAAAAAACCTATACCTGCATGCAAATTATGCTAATGATATAATAGATGGAATAGATATATGTAAAAGATTCAAGATAAAAAAGATCGTTCTAGTAGGAGGAGAAGATGCTCATAAAGTAATCAATCATTTGAAAGAAAATAATATTGATGTAATCTTAAATAGAGTTCATCGATTACCAAAAAATGAAGATAGCTCTATTGACCAACCATATATACAAGCATCAATATTACATAAAAACAATATCAAGTTTGCATTTAGTTATGCAGGGGGAATGGAAGCAATGGGGTCAAGAAATCTACCCTTCACAGCAGGAACTGCTGTTTCATATGGATTAGATTATGAAAATGCTATAAAATCACTTACTCTAAATCCGGCAGAAATTCTAGGTATAGACAAAACACTCGGTTCAATTGAACAAGGAAAAGAAGCAACATTTTTTATTTCAGAGGGAGATGCTCTGAATACCATAAAAAATAATGTACAATATATTTTTATAAAAGGAGAAGAAATTAATCTTGAAAATCATCAAAGCAAACTATATAAAAAGTACAAGGACCACTAGTCTTTTTTCCAAACAATATTCTTTCCAAATCCCAAATTATTATCTACCATTTTAATAAAATTAATTTCAAAGAACCACAAGTGTAACGGAAAATCTTCTGCATAGGGGTATTTAGCTAGATACCTTTGAGTAGCTGATTTTAAATCATCTAGCTTAATTGGCTGAATCTTACCTAGTAACTGTACTCCCTTTATTTGCATATAATCATTATTATCAATAGCGATTGTGGCTGCCACATTATTGTTTTTAATAAATTGTTTTGCATGATTAGTGTGTGGGTCTGAAGAAAAAATCAAACAGTTTTTATCTTTATTATAAACATAATAACAGTTTGCAGAATATGGAAAATTATCTTTGGATGTTGCAAGAGATAATAGATGATTATTTAAAATAAATGATACTAAGCGTTTATCAATATCTAGCATTAATAACCAATATTTTTCCTGACTCGAGACAATACTTTATCAGCAATAATTGATGCTTTCTTTGCTCCAGAAACTAGCTCTTGCTCAATAATATCAGTATTATCCATAAGTGAATTATACCTCTCTCTTTGGCTAGCAAATTTCTCACATATTAATTCAAACAATTCTTTTTTTGCATTGCCATATCCAAAATTTCCCGCTCTATATTTTCTGGCTAAAATATCACTTTGTTCTTTAGAGGCTAATAGATTATAAATCTTATATACATTACAATCATCAGGATTCTTTTTTTCTTCAAGAGATAAACCATCTGTCTTTATAGACATTATTTGTTTACTTAGTTTTTTTTCTGGAAGAAAAATATTAATAATATTATTGTATGATTTACTCATCTTCTGACCATCTGTTCCAGGGATTATCATCACTCTTTCATCTATACTAACAGTTGGCAAGACAAAAGAATCTGGATATACATGATTAAATGCCCCTGCTATATCTCTTGTAATTTCTAGATGCTGAACTTGGTCCTTACCTACAGGTACAATATCGGCATCATATAATAAAATATCTGCGGCCATAAGTACTGGGTAAGTAAAAAGTCCAGAATTAACAGATGATAATCTATCTGATTTATCTTTAAAAGAATGGGCATTGGCCAGCATTGGAAAAGGAGTAAAGCAGTTTAAATACCATGTAAGCTCACATACCTGAGTAACATCAGATTGCCTATAAAATAAATTCTTTTTTGTGTCAAAACCAAACGCCAACCAAGCTGCTGCAGTTGAATATGTATTCTTTTTTAAAAGATTTCCATCTCTAATAGTAGTGAATGAATGAAGATCTGCAATAAAAAACAAACTCTCATTCTTAGGGTCTTGTGACATCTTTATTGCAGGAATTATTGCTCCTAGCAAATTACCTAAATGAGGCTCTCCTGTGCTTTGTATTCCTGTTAATATTCTAGACATATCTTGTTTTTCAACTTTGTAAAAATAGGATTTTTATCTTTGTAAAATGAAATGGACTAATTTTAATCTTAAAACTTTTAGTTCTTTATTAAGTGCATTATGGAGATTATGGTTTTTTCTGATCTTTCTAGTTGTTTTTATATTCTTTATTCCTCTTCTTTTCTTTTTTACAAAAATATATAGAGATCAGAAAGCTGTCTGTCAAATAACTCGATTTTGGTCTAAAGCAACACTACTTTTCTCAGGTGTCTTACTTAATATAGATTTAGAAGAAGAGCTAGAAAAAAACACAACATATATAATATGCCCTAATCATGTCTCTTCAATTGATATTCCTGTAATACTTGCGGTTTTTTCAAGGCCTGTATTGTTTATGGCAAAGCAAGAATATTCAAAGATTCCAATATTTGGTTGGTTCTATAAAAGAAACACCATAATTGTGAATCGAGAAAATAAAAAAGATGCTTACGGGGCATTCGTGTCCTCTAGCAACAAGTTAGATAATGGCTTTAATGTTTGTATTTTTCCAGAAGGAGGGGTGCCTCCTCCACAAACTATCTTGAGAAGATTTAAGAATGGGCCATTTAAATTAGCAATTGAAAAGAATATAAAAATTGTTCCAGTAAGTATGCCAAATAATAAACAGTGCTTTCCATGGAGTTATCTCAAGGGAAGACCCAGAACTCTTAATATTAAAGTTCATGCACCAATAGATTGTAGTAAAAAAGAAAATAAGGATATTAAAAATTTGAATAATAAAGTATACAATACTATTTTTGAGGAATTAAGTACTTATGAAAGTTGATAATAAATTAATCTCTGATCTTGCAAAGCTTGCAAAACTTCAATTTGATGAAAAAAGCTCATTAAATATGCAAGAAGATTTCAGAAAAATCTTAGCCTTTGTAGATAAACTCTCTGAAATTAACACAGAAGATATTGAGCCGCTAAAATATCTTAGTGAGGAAATAAATGTATTAAGAGACGATGAAAAAGCAGAAAACATATCACAAAAAGATGCTTTGAAAAATGCCCCAGAAAAAGATTCTGACTATATACTTGTACCTAAAGTCATTAATAAATCTAAATAAATTCTTTTTTAAGCTAAGAATACTCTTAAAAAACTTACTAGTTCTATAATTACTGCGTTAATATTACTTCTTTATTAATGTCTATATCTGATTTTTTACCAAAAATAATAGACTGGTTATTCTTCATATGACCTGCTGGAAAATCAAAACAGACTGGAAAATTATAATCTTTAATATGCTCATAAACTATCTCATTTGCTGACTTACCAAAAGAATTTGAGTTATCATGCATATCTTTCATCTCTCCAACAATTAAGGCTTTAATATCTACAAATTTATCATTCCTTTTTAGATTCAAAATCATTCTGTCTATATGATATAAATATTCATCCAGATCTTCAATAAAAAGAATCTTACCTCGAGTATCGAGATCAGTTGCTGAACCTAAGAGGCTATATATCACAGAAAGATTACCTCCTACTATTTCTCCACTAACATTTCCTTTCCTATTTAAAGAATTAGCGTGACAAAAAATATTATTTGATGCCAAAAAAAGACAATTATATAATGTCTCTAAGCATTCCTTTGTATTGTCTAGAAAATTTATAGGCATAGTTGAATGTAAAGAGGCTATTCCTATATTATTTATGTGAGAATGAAGCACAGTAATATCACTATAGCCAATAATCCATTTGGGATGCTTAATTAGATTTGTAAAATCAATCAAATCAATAATACGGGCGGTCCCATAACCACCTCTAGAACAAATAATAGCTTTTATACTATCATCATCTATCATGGATTGAAAATCATCAGCTCTTTCTCTATCAGTACCAGCAAATTGATTTTCTTTATTCAAAATATTATTACCCATAACAATTATGAGTCCCCATTCTTTTAAAATATTAATAGCTGGCTCCAACTCTGTTAAAGATATATGGCGAGCAGTAGCAACTAAAGCAACCTTGTCTCCCTTATTTAACTTATCTGGAATAATCATTTTTGATACATTATAACTTATATTTGCTAAAATATATTTTTTAATAGATAAATGGAGAAGAAACGCTTTACAATAACATCTGCATTATTATATGCAAATGGTCCAATTCATCTAGGGCATCTAGCTGGAGCTTATCTTCCTGCTGACATCTTTGCTCGCTATCAAAAACTAAAAGGTCATGATGTTGCTTTTATTTGTGGATCTGACGAACATGGAGCTGCAATTACACTACAAGCCAAAAAAGACAATGTCAGTCCTAAAGAAATTATAGACAAGTATCATGAATTAAATAAAAAATCATTTAAAGAGTTTGGTATCAATTTTAGTTTCTATGACCGAACATCATCTGCTGAACATCATGAAAATGCTCAAGAAATATTTACACTATTAGAAAAAAATAACAGCTTCACAAAAAAAACATCTCAACAATTCTATGATGAAACAAACAAACAATTTTTAGCAGATCGATATATTATAGGAACTTGCCCTAAGTGTTCGAATGAAGAAGCATATGGAGATCAATGTGAAAAATGTGGGTCTGCATTAAGCCCTGAGGAATTAATAAATCCAAAATCTAGCTTAAGCGGAGAAGCTCCAATATTAAAGGAAACTACACACTGGTATCTACCTATGCAAAGACATGAAGAGTGGCTAAAAGAATGGATAAATAACGGGGAGTTTAACCAAAAAAGAAATCATGATCCCAAATCATGGAAGAGTCAAGTAATTGGACAATGCAACTCATGGATTGAAAGCGGCCTAAAAGAGCGCTCTATGACAAGAGATCTAGATTGGGGGGTTAAAGTTCCAGTAGAAAATAACGAAGAGAAAGTTCTATATGTTTGGTTAGATGCACCCATAGGATATATTACTGCAACTAAAAAATTTGCTAAAAAACAGGGGGTAGATTGGAAAAGATATTGGAAAAATAATGAAAGTGAAATAATACACTTTATCGGTAAAGATAATATTGTTTTTCATTGTATTATTTTCCCAATAATTCTAAAAGAATTAGGTGGGTATAGTCTCCCTACAAATGTACCGGCCAATGCTTTCTTAAACCTTGAGGGAAGGAAGCTTTCCACATCAAAAAATTGGGCTATATGGCTTCATGAATATCTAACTGATTTTAAAAACCAACAAGACACATTAAGATATGTATTATGCGCAACAGCTCCAGAAAGTAAAGACACTGACTTCACATGGAAAGATTTCCAAGCTAGAAATAACAATGAACTAGTTGCTGTTTTTGGTAATTTCATAAATAGAGTTATGGTTCTAACGAACAAATATTGGGAAGGAGTAGTTCCTGAAAGAAGTCAGCTAACCAAATATGACAACCAAATACTTGATTCAATAAAAGAATATCCAAAAAGAATTGGTGATAGTATCGAAAAATATAGACTCCGAGAAGCACTGAATGAATTAATGAATTTAGCAAGAACAGGAAACAAATACCTTGCTGAAACCGAACCTTGGAAATGCAAAAAAACAGATGAAGAGAGAACAAAAACAATAATAAACGTCTCTATACAAATATCAGCTGCTCTAGCTGTCCTTTGTGAGCCCTTCCTTCCTTATACTTCAAAAAAATTAAAAACCCTATTAAATATGAAGGAGATAATATGGGATGATATTAGTGCTTCTATGATTCCAGATCTACAGAAAATAAAAAAACATGAACATCTTTTTACTAAAATCGAAGATCATGAAATTTAAAAACAACTTAAAAAACTAAACAACTAAAATGAAAAAAATTACACTACTATCTCTATTTTGTCTTATACAGCTTCAGGCTTACTCTCAATGTAATAATCGATATCAAACAGAAATCTTTAGCTCTGTCAATATTACTACTGTTAATTATTCAGATGTTTTCAGTGATGACGCTCACGAAATGGATATATATATGGCTAATGGGGATACTGTAACAAATAGGCCATTAATTATATTCCATCACGGAGGATCATACTATCAAGGGAGTAAAAGTAATCCAGGGTGTGTAGATTTCTGTACGGCATTTGCTAAAAGAGGATATGTAGCTGTATCAGCCAACTACCGATTAGTTTCGTTATTAAACATTATCAGTTTTTTAGCCAACCACTCTGAACAATATGAAGAGGTTTTAAAAGCTACCTCGGACATGAAATCTGCCGTACGATTCTTTAAGAAGGATTTCTCAAATGGTAATACATATGGTATTGATACAAATGCAATCTTTGTAGGAGGAATATCTTCTGGGGGTGTAACTGCAATCCATACTGCATATATAGATGATATAACAGACTTACCTACAAGCCCAATTGATGTTCAGGCTATTGCAAACTCCCTAGGGGGGTTAGATGGTGATGCTGGAAATAATGGCTTTTCATCTTCTGTTAATGGTATTGTTAATTTTGCGGGAGGGATCCAGCAGTTAAGCTGGATTGATAATAATGATGAACCTATCTTTAGTGCTCAAGGAGATAATGATGTAGTTGTAAACTATAATTGTGGACCCGGACTAAACAATCCATCAGTATTAGATCTTTGTGGGCTAGGAGAAATTCATCCAATATGTGATAATCTAGGAGTGATAAATCAATCTCTCACATTTTATAATGTAAATCATGGTTGGGTCATTGGAAATTCCCAATCTGAGTTTATACAAGCCATTGACTCTTCGAGCAATTTTCTATATCAACTACTTCCTTGTAATCAAACAACAAATTTCTCTGAAAATTTTACAAATAAAAAACGCCTATTCAAAATTACTAATATCTTAGGTGAAGAAACAAAAAAGAGATTTAACTCTCTATTATTCTATATATATGATAATGGCTCCATTGAAAAGAAATTTTTTGTCAAATAAAAGCTATCCTATATGCCAGAAAAGAAAAAAAGATATAATGGAATTAAAAAGAAACAAGTGTCTGCTAGTACATTTAAAAGGAACAATAAGAATAAAGGAGCAAACGATGGTTTAATAAGGCTTAACAAACACATTGCTCACTCTGGAATATGCTCTCGAAGAGAAGCCGATAAATTTATTGAAGCAGGTGTTGTTAGTGTTAATGGAAAGGTCGTTACTCAAATGGGTTATAAGGTTAAAAAAGATGATGTTGTAAAATTTAACAATTCAACTATAAAGAATCAAAAAACTAGATATCTTCTTCTTAATAAACCAAAAAACTATGTTTCTAGGTTTAATGATCCATTTAAGAAAAACTCTATTATGAGGCTTATTGAAGGAAAATGTAAGGAAACTGTATCGCCAATTGGAAAGCTAGACAAAACAACAACCGGATTAATTCTATTTACAAATGATAACGATCTAATAAAAAAACTCAGTAAAAAAACTCAGCGAATTAAAAGCATATACCAGATACATTTGAATAAAAACCTAAATAATACAGATTTAAAAAAGATTAAAGAAATGCCATTTCCAAATGATTTTAAACTAAAAATAAATGACATCTCTTATACAAACATGAAGGATAAGAAAGAAGTTGGTGTTGAAATACAAGCTCCAACAAATAATGCAATAAAGAATCTTTTTGAAAAATTTGGATATAAAGTAACCAAAGCTGATAGGGTGTTTTATGGTGGTCTAACAAAAAAGAACCTAGGAAGGAAGGAAAGTCGCTTTCTAACAGAAGAAGAAGTATCAATTTTAAAACGACAATAGATTATACAATTAAATAGATTTTCTCGTTATTTAATTATAGTATGAAAAAAATAATTAATAGAATATCTCTTGTATTAACTGCACTACTAACAATTTTCATAATTGCTAGTGTAATAATAGGAACTCTTTTTAGTGAAAATATAGAGAGTGCAGTTATTAAGAATCTTAAAGAACAAGTCAATAATAGCGTTAAAATAGGAGAAGTAGAATTTAAGATGTTTGAGGAGTTCCCTTTTTCTACAGTTAAAATAGGGGGATTATATATTCAGGAGGACAGTTTGTTTGGAGAGGACACATTGATATATGCTAAACTTGCTTATGTAGAATTTAATCCGCTTAAGATTCTTACAAAGAATGTTACTCTTAATAATATAACTCTCTATGACGGCATAATATCTGTAAAATACAACATAGATAATACTTCAAATTATAATAGATTTAATACGCAAGGCAATAGTAATATCAGTTTAGAAAAAATTAAACTAATTAATAGTCATCTAAAATATAGTTCACTATACAATAAATCTATAATATCATTAGCTTGTAGGGATTTAATATTCCATATAGATAAATCAGCCAATGAAATATCTATTAATGGACAAGCTTTTAGTGAAGAAATCTTAATCTACAAAAAAAATTACATCAATAATAAAGAGGTTCAGCTTGGCTTAAATATTCAATATTCAAAAGATAAAAATATCCTAAAAGAATCTAACTTAAAAATTAATGATCTGAATTTTTCTTTATCTGGCAGTTTAGATAGTAACAACTATATAGATTTATCTTTTACGGGTGAGAATCATAAAATCAGCTCAATCATAAAAAACACACCTGATCATTTGAAACATATTTATTCCTCAATATTAGCAGATGGAATTATTAAATACACAGGTGAGATAAAGGGATTCTTAAGTAAAAAAAGAAATCCTCACTTGGAAATAGAATATAATATATATAACGGGGTATTTGAAACAAAAAAATATCCTTTCTATCTATCAGAGATATCATGTTTTGGAAATATTAATAATGGAAATAATAATAATTTTGAAGAAACAATAATCTCTTTTACGAACTTCCATGGGAAAACCAGAAAAGGATCAATTGACGGGCAATTCGTAATTAATAACCTAAATAATTATTCCTTAAACGCTGATTTCAATTCAACTTGGAACATGGAAGAAGCAAATTATTACTTTATTGAAAGTCCATTCTTTGAATGTGGTGGTGTCATTAATGCAAGAACAAAATATGTAGGTGGGCTTTCATTTGACGAAAAATTTAATATCCACTTTACAAATTCAGAACACTTCTCAGAAATTAAATTATCTGAAATTGAATTTCTATATAGAGACTATCCTCTTAAGATCCATATTAACAAAGCAGAATGTGAGATCAAAAATAATACTATCGATGTTAAAGAAAGTAATATAAAAATTAAAGATAGCGATCTCAAATTCAAAGGGGAAATAACCAGTCTGTTTAAATATATCCTGCTGGATAATAAAGATATTATTGAGATTGATGGAGATTTAATAGCTAAGACGATTAACTTAAAAAAGCTAACAGAGAGAAAAAAGAAAACAAATGATGTCCAAGAATCATATGATCTTCCAAATTTCTTCACACTACAATTAAATACAGAAATAGAAAGTCTTTCGTATAACAATATATACCCTAATAATATTAATGGAATTCTAAATTATAAAGATCAAGCGCTAACTGCAGAGAAACTAAAATTAAACCTCTTTAATGGTAATATACTAATAGATGGTAAATTTTACAAGAACAATACAAATAATTTTAAACTTACTAATAACATAAGATTAGATAATATTGATATTAATAAAGCTTTTGCAGCTTTTGATAATTTTGGGCAAGATTTTATTAAAGCTACCCATCTCAAAGGAATCTGTTCTTCTAATATTATATGTAATGCATCCTGGGATAATTTCCTAAATTTTAAAGCTGAAAGTTTAGACGTTGAATCTAAAATATCAATTAAAGACGGAGAGTTAATTAATTTCACCCCATTAGAAAGTGTCTCTAATTTCGTGAAACTAGAAGATTTATCTCATGTGAGGTTTTCAAAATTAGAAAATGAAATAAGAATAAAAGAAAAAATCATCTCTGTCCCAAAGATGGAAATTAACTCTAGCGCCCTTAGCTTACTTATATCAGGGAAACATCATTTTAATCAAGAATACAACTATAAAATTAGCTTATTACTTTCGGAATTATTAACAAAAAGATTTAGAAAAAAGAGTAATAATTTCAGCCCTTCTGACAGTACAAAACCAGTCAAGACAAATCTCCAGCTAAGAATGACTGGAAATAAAGATAATAGTGAAATATCATTTGAAAAACTCAAAATAAAAGAAAATATCAAAAATGAGATAAAGAAGGAGATTTTGGATATTAATAAAATAATATCTGAAGAAATTAATAATAAGGAAGTGATTAAAGAAAATGATGATATTGAGATTGAATGGGAAGATAACCTATAATTTATTTATTTTTACTCAATACTTATGAATATATATTCTCAAAAACAGATCTGGAAATTAGCTCTCTCGCTATTAGCAATTTTAATTGGCGTGGCATCACTTTTTATTACTGGCCGTTTAGTGAAAGAATTAAAAGAGGAGGAAAGAAAGAAAATAGAATTATGGGCCCAGGCTACTAAACAACTAGTGAGCTCTTCAAGTCAAGGGGATTTTTCTTTAGCAATTACGGTAATTTCTGAAAACACAAATATTCCTGTAATATTAGTTGATGAATGTGATAGCATCTTAGAGACAAGAAATATGAAGTTCTTTTCAAGTGCCGATAGTCTTATTTTATCAAAACACAATACTATTAAACATGAGCCTTACTCCCTTAAGAAAGATAGTCTGATAGTGAAACAGGGAGAGAAACTAATATATAGCTATAAAAAATTCTTAAGGAAAAACCTACGTGAGATACGTAAGGGGGGTGATGAGCCTATTGAAATTAATTTTGTTGGTGACAAACAGTGGATTTATTATAAAGATTCAGAGCTTCTAAATAATCTTCGTTATTACCCTATATATCAACTATTGTTTATTACAGTATTTGTATTTGTAGGGTATATGGTTTTTAGCTCTGCTAGAAAATCTGAACAAAATCAAGTTTGGGCTGGTATGGCAAAAGAAACCGCACATCAAATAGCAACACCATTATCATCACTTATGGCGTGGATTGAACTAATTAAACACAATGATAATAATGATATGGTTTTTGAGATGCAAAAAGATCTTAAAAGACTAGAAACAATAGCTGATCGTTTTTCTAAAATTGGATCTAAACCAAAACTAGAGTCACACAATATTGTTTTAATAGTTGAAAAATCGATCAAATACCTAAAATCTCGTCTTTCTCAAAATACCGAATTTATTCTTAATAATAAAAATGAACAGTTATTTGCTAGCGTAAATAAAACACTTCTAGAATGGGTAATAGAAAATATATGTAAGAATGCTGTTGATGCTATGCAAGGTAAAGGAAAGATAAGTATATCTGTTTTAGAAAACATTTCTGAAATACAAATAATTATTAAAGACACGGGAAAAGGGATAGATAAAATTCTAATTAACGATATTTTTAAACCAGGAGTAACAAGCAAAGCAAGAGGATGGGGTCTTGGATTATCATTATCAAAAAGAATTATTGAAGACTATCATACAGGAAAACTTTATATAAAAGAGTCTAACCTAAAAGATGGGACTAGTTTTGCAATATCATTACCAAAGAAATCACAAACTACATAAGCCTAAATTATTCTTATTAATATAGTCTTGATGATATTCTTCTGCTCTATAAAATTCTTTATGATCTAGAACTTGGGTTACAATAGGGTGAGATAATAATTTTTGATAATCATCTAGTGAAGTTAATGCCAGTTTTCTCTGTTTTGATGAATGAAAGAAAATAACAGAACGATATTGAGTGCCCTCATCATTTCCTTGTCTATTTAATGTTGTAGGATCATGATTTCTTAAAAAAACTTCTAAAATATCCTTATAGTCTATCTCTCTCGAATCATATGTGAGCTGAACAACCTCTGCATGTAAGGTGCTGCCTGAACATACCTGTTTATATGTAGGGTTCTTCTTATTCCCTCCCATATAGCCGGCCTGAGTATCATATACCCCATTCAACTTTGAAAAGATATGCTGAACTTTCCAAAAACATCCAGCTCCAAATGTTGCTTTAGATAAGTATTTATGTGGAATAAATCGTATGCTTAATGAATTAACACAATGTCTCGTGTCTTTTATTGTGACTTTTTCGCCATGAAAAACATGACCTAAATGCCCATCACATTTAGAACAACATATTTCTATCCTCTTTCTAATTAATGAATTATCTTCATTCCTAACTATTGCACCAGATATTTCATCATCAAATGAGGGCCAACCACATCCAGAATCAAATTTTGTGTTTGACTCATACAAAATATTCGAACATGCACGGCACACAAAAACACCTTGTTCAAAATGATCATTATATTCTCCAGTAAACGGAGTTTCTGTACCCTTATGTACTATAATATCTTTCTCTGCTTTACTTAAATGATTAGTGTGCTTAGCTTTCATTTTTAAAATCTAATTTAAACTCATGTAAATCATTAACACTATATATTATATCAATACTATAGAAATTACAGATCCTTTTTACAATTGACAAACCAATACCTAAACTATCTTTATTATTACTTCTTATGAATCTCTTGAAAATATTTCCCTTTATATCTGACATTGAACCAGTATTTATAAACTTTAGGAATCGACCATCAGAAATAATATTTATTTTTCCATTATACATATTATGCATTATCGCATTCTTAATTATATTAAGAAATAAAGTATCTGCTAAATAAGCATTCATCCGCAAATCTAATTGTTTATCTAATTCGGTATTTACAGTAATTTTTTTCTCCATAATTAAATCCTGAAAAAAATCTAACTTCTCATTTATTATGTTTTTAACAGAAATATCTGTCTCTTCTGTATAAAAATTATTATCAATTTTCGTCAATAATATTAAGGATTGATTAATCTTAGCAAGCCTACTTGTTGTGTTCATAATAATTTCTAATTGTTCCATTTCTTCTTTCTTCAAGTTTTCTGATTGTAACAATTCATCTGCTTTAGAACTTATAACTGCTAAAGGCGTCTGGATTTCATGTGAAACATTCTCTGTATATTCTTTCTGTTGATTAAAATCATCACTGATCTTTAGAGCCATTTTTTTAAAAACTTCTGTTAATTTATTTAATTCATATATCTCAGAATCTTCAAAATAAATCAACTCCGGATTACTAATATTATAGTTTTCTAACTTACCTACCGTCTTATATAGAATCCTTAATCCCCTTCTTACACTTAATTGATTAAGGAAGAAAATAATCAAGAAAAATGTCATGGCAAGAGCTACATTTAATATAACAATCTTCCATATTAAAAGATCTGTTTGCGCCTGTGATTGTAGTATTTCTATCTTATAGTTTCTTTTATTCAATGTATGATAAAAACATATCTTCCGATACAAAACATATTTATCATATTGAATCAAAACCGTGTCTGAAAAAGTGGTTGCATATGAATCTAATGCTTCATTTATAAAAATATTTCTGCTTGAAATTTTATCTATATCCGGTTGAATGTCCATTATCTCAATAAAATCACTTTGCATTTGATAAAGCCGTGAAGAAAGGTCCTCAGCTAAAATAACTCGTACAGCGAAATACATAAATATACTTCCAAATAGAAAGAAGATCGCACTTAATGAAATGAAGCTTAGCCCTGTTTTTGTAGTGAGTTTCATTCAGTAATAAATTTATATCCCACTCCATAAACATTTTTAATATAATCTTGGGCTTCATGTTTTTCCAATTTCTTTTTTAGATTCTTAATATGTCCATAAATTACATCATCAGAAAAGCCATAATCAAAATATTTTGAAGACATATATTCTGCTAAGTTAGTTTTACTCAAAACCCTATTCTTATTTGAAATAAAATATAAAAGTAAATTAAACTCCGTGTTTGTTAACTCAACATCTTTATTGTCTACAACAAGCCTCATCTCATCTGGAATTACTTTTAATACACCAGCTATAATTTCATTATTACCTTCGAAATTAAGGCGTCTAATAAGTGACTTAATACGCGCATTAAGCTCAGGCATAAAAAATGGTTTTGTTAAATAATCATCGGCTCCCATTTCTAACCCCTCCACCTTTTTATCAAGAGCATCTTTAGCTGAAACTATAATTACACCGCATGAATAATCTTTATCTTTAATCTCTTTAATTAAAGAAAGACCATCTCCATCTGGAAGGCCAAGATCTAACAATACCGCATTATATGAGTTGCTCTTTAACGATTTTCTAGCCTGCTTAAGTTTAGATACATGAGTACATTTATAATTATTCTTATTAAGATATTTTAACACATCTTTTGCTAAAGACGACTCGTCCTCTACTAATAATATATTGTTTCTATTATGCATTTCTTGGAATATTCATAATTAATGAAACAAGGATCAATATAAAAGACAATCCAAAGTATAAAAAATTCATTCTAAATTTTGATTGACTTTTTACTAAATTCTTAGCATAGACTAACCCTAGGTGACCAAAAATAATTGCAAAAAACATTAAAATAGTATGTTCTATAGCCCAAAACCTAGAAGAAAAATAATCATTTGCATTGGTCTGACTTATAAAGTCTTCTAATTTATTCATATGTATTGTATATAACAGTAGCCCTAATATTAGCTCTATATAAAGTAGGACAACAGCAAAAACTGGAATATAGTAATCCTGAAAATTTGAAAATTTGAATTTTCTAATTAAACCTACTAATGAACGAATAACAATAAACAAAGCCACAACAGATAAAACAACACTAATAATAATATGAAATATTAATATAGAAGAGTACATTATACAAATCTAGTAAAAAGGCAACAAGTAATAGTGTGTCCTATGTGTGGGAATTAAATTTCTTCTAAATCATCTAGCATAATATCAATATAATGACATAAAGAATTAACAGAAATAGTGGCCCCAGAGATCGCTTGAATCTGACTCTTGGAGCCTAGGCTGTTCTTAGTTAATCTAGAAAATTGACGCAGCCATCTTTTATTACTTATCTCATAACCCCAATTTTCTCGATATTTAAGAATCTCTATATGCTCAATATGCATATTATTATCAAACACTACAAAAAAATCAAAAAAATGATACTTACTCGGTGCTTTTGAAATTGTTAAAAACCCTTTTCTTATACCAGATTCAATAATTTCATAATAAACTATTTTATCATTTGCTATGTGAATTTTATTAATCTCATAATCTTCTAAACTAAGTGAGTGGGTAATTTTTTTGTTTATTTTTTCCCAATAAGAATTGGAGGGAACCCAAGAATCTATGAATGATAATGACGCGACTACACCTATACTAATAGATATGGTAGCAATAAACTTATATAACATATACTAATACATTAATTATACTAAAACCAAATTGCTGTTCCTAAGTTTAATTTAGCTGATCTATTATCAGAATCAGAAGCATTAGAAAGAATCTGATAGTCTACTTTTAACATTGCTCCATAAGCTAACTTCCATCCTAATCCAAAAGTTAATTCTGTTCTATTGTATGATTCCTTCTTTATGGTTGGGGCATCAACCTCAGCATGAGTGTCGTAATTTTCATATCTAAAAAACCCTATTAACTCTTCATCTGTATCTTTATTATTTAAAAGATTATATCCAATTTCAGTATAGTAACCTGAAATTCTTTTCCCTAAATCTGAATTTGATTTAATATTATATTGTTCAGTATTTGAAAGATTCGTAATAATATATTGCCCTCTTAATTGTAATGCTTCTTTATTATATCTTGCATCAATCCCAAACATATTAATACCAATAATAGTAGAGTCTGCTGATAACACAGCAATATTATTATCTAAATCTAAATCATTATACTCCTCACTTTCTGAATCTCCAACATAAGCAGATATTCCCAAGGACAAACCAGGCTCTCCATAATAATTTAATCGAGCGGCAAAATCAGGCTTAGTCATATAAGATTCAGCCCCTTTTTGTCTCCCGCTTCTTAATCCACTACTACCACTAAATTTACTTTGTCCGTTTGAATATCCATTAAACCCATTTACAAGCATAAATTCATAATTAACTGAATAAGAAGCTAACCTCCCACTAATTCCAACGCCTATTTCTCTCCATGTAGTAGGAACAACATATTTATCAATATTTGTTCTCTCTACCCCATTAAAGGTTGGTGGCTCATGATATAGGTTTTGTATTCCCATTGGAATTAACATAAGCCCAGCATTTAAATTAAGACCGTGATTTAATTTATGACTAAGAAAAGCTTGTTCAACATATAGCTCAACAACATGTTCCATTTCAATCTCAGAAACAAAAGATGTCTTTTCATTAAAATTATAACCAAAAAAAGTAACAAGTCGATGTACATCTAATTTGCTATTTTTAAAAGAATGATCATCTGTTAAGGAATGATTAAAATCAATTTGAGCATAACCTCCAATGTTTAATCCTTTATTTCCTGCAAGTATCCTGCTAGAAGTGTTTTCAGTTAAATAGGTCTGGGCTATAGTAGATTTCATTAACACAAAAGAAAATACAAGTAATATAATATTTGTTCTCATTTTTTTATTATTTTTATTTAGACTAATTATTAATAGTGCAAATATAAAACCTATTAATATATTTACAAAGATTTAACTATACTTATTTGGACTTAATTAAAATAAAGGAGTTGGGAGCCTCATCTTACTTGAAAAAAAATATGCTATTTTAGATTAAATAGTTTGTAAATTTACAAGCAAACTATCTAATTAATATCTTGGCAGGCATATATCTACATATTCCTTATTGCAAACAGAAATGCACATATTGCAATTTTCATTTTTCTACAAATAATAAAAACCATAGAGAAATGATTAAATGTATGGAAATAGAACTTTCTGAAAGATCAGATTATTTAAAAGGAAGAAAGATAGATACAGTATATTTTGGTGGTGGAACCCCATAAATTATTGATACCAAGTATATAAAAAGATTATTAGATAAAATAAGGGCTCTCTTCCCTATAAATAAGAATGTTGAAATCACTATGGAATTCAATCCTGATGATGTTGATGATAAGAAAATTTGTGAGCTAAAAGAGATTGGGGTAAATAGAATAAGTATTGGGATACAGTCATTCCATAATAAAGACCTGGTTTTTATGAATAGAAGTCACAATGCAAAACAAGCAGTATCTGCAGTAGAAATTGTATCTAGAAATGGTATTGATAATATAACGATAGATCTAATTTATGGCCTCCCAGGGCAAACAAATGAAATGTGGGAAAAAAATATATCTGAATTATCTAAATTAAATATTAGTCATTTTTCTGCCTATGCTCTTACAGTAGAGCCAAACACTCATCTAGAACATCTAATTAGAGAAAATAAAATTCCAATAATAGAAGATCAACTAGCTGAAGAGCATTTTAAAATACTACAAAAAAAAGCAGAAGAAATGGGTTATGTTCAATATGAAATCTCAAACTTCTGTAAAGATAGTATGTTCTCAAAACATAATTCCTCATATTGGAAAAAGAAATGGTATCTAGGGATAGGGCCCTCTGCCCATTCATTTAATGAATCTGAAAGACAATGGAATATGGCTAATAACTCAAAATATATAACCAATATTAAAAATAAAAAAAGCTTCTTTGAAACCGAATGCCTTAATGAAAAAGAAAAATACAATGAGTACGTGCTTACATCACTAAGAACTATTTGGGGGGTAGAAGCAGAATATCTTAACAGTAATTTCAACGAAAAAATTAATCGGCACTTTCAAGAGTCATGTCAGAAATGGATCTTAAACAAGAAAATGTTAAAAGAGAATGAAATCTTTAAACTAACAAAAGAAGGAATGCTCTTTGCGGATGCTATCTCTTCAGATCTTTTTTTCCTCTAAGATCCGTAAAAAGTATTTTTCATATTTATCTACAATTAAATTCCACCTATACTTTGAATTTACAATATCTATATTCTCTTGAGAAATCATCTCTCTATTGCTTTGGATTTCTTTATTCTCTAACAAAGAACGTAGCTGCTCATTATCCTTAAATGAATATGCTTTGGAGCTAATAACAGACTTGTTAAATGGATTGTCATGTATAAGAACAAATGCTTTTGCCGCCATCGCTTCAATTAAAGCGGGGTTTGTTCCTCCAACAGAATGCCCGTGAAGATAATATGATGCAAAAAATCTAAAAGTATCTAACTCCTCCTTATTGAAAATTGCCCCCAAAAAGTAAATTCCTTTATCCTTATATTTTTCTCTCAAAAACTCACCATACTTTGTATTATAATTACCAATAATATAATAAGGAATGTTATTATTAGACATTATATATGAATCAAACATTAATTCTAAATTATTCTCAGGCTCAAGCCTTGCAATAGTAAGAATATATGCTCCTTCCTTGACTAAATACTTCTCGATTGTCGGTCTTTTTAGCTCAGAAACATATTCAGTTCCATATGCAATAAATTCTGAGGTTATATTATATGTTTCCTGAATATATTGCTGAATTGCAATATTATCTGCAACTAGGAAATCAGAATTATATACTCCAAATTTTTCAAGAATTCTAGTAACTTTTTGAATTATCGGATTCCATTTTGCTCTTTTCCATTCTAAACCATCTAAATTTGTCACAACAATATTAGATTTCTTTCGACAAAATATTATTGCTGGAGCAGCTGTTATTAATCCTAACTCAAGAATGATATCAAACCCAGATCCTATTGCATCTCGAAGACAGAAAAAATCAAATATAAAATTAGATGCAGCAGAGCCTAAATATCTTTGTGGACTATAAATATGTTTAATCTTAACCCCTAAATAATCATCATCTTGATATGGATGGAAGCTTGGATTGTAAACGGTAACCTCATGCCCTTTCTTTACAAGCCCTATAGATAATGACTCTGCACATTGCTCAAAACCCCCATAATTATTTGGAATACCTCTTGTTCCTAAGATTGCTATCTTCATATTTTATATAGAATAGAAAAAATTTAAACAACAATCAATTAAACATAACTATTTAAAAAAACTACCTAATTCTTTATATGCAATTATACCATTTTTGCGCCAGACTTCTGTGTTGTTTTTATACAAAAGGCATGTAGGGATAGATTTAATACTATATCTTTCTGTAAGAAAAGGATGTGCGTCTAAATCTAATTTTAAAACTTTCACTATTCCTGTATATTGTTCTGCAAACATATCTATGATAGGGTCCATCTTTCTACATGGCGTACACCACTTCGTAGAAATATAAACTAATACATTTTTATGACTTAATAAAACCGAATCAAGATATGTAGGGGTATGGTAATTATCCTTTTGATTTTTAAAATTAATTGTATCTATATAGTAAGGCAGGTTAGAGCTCTTCCATTTCATAAAACCTCCGTCTAAATTATACACCCCAGCAAACCCCATTTTATTTAACTTCTCTGCTGCTTCTTTACTTCTTCCTCCAATTTTACAATAAACATATATACTTTTTTGCCTATCTATTAAATTAACCTTCTCATCAAATTTATCATCATAATAATCAATAAAAGTTGCATTTGGAACATAACCTTGAGATGTTTCTTGAGTAGTTCGGACATCCAAAATTATTATATCTTGATTATCAAGTATATCTTTCAATGCTACAATATCAAACGTCTTATAGGTATCTTTGAAAGTAGTAGAGCATGAAAAAAAAGCAGTTATAAATATTAAAAAAAAGAATCTCATTATAATTAACATTTTTGTGTTAATAGTTTATAAAATTAAAAATTAATCTAACTATACATTCATATTATATTTGGGCTGTCGTAATAACTTGTTTTAGTTGTGCATTCCTTTCCAAATAAAAGTACAACGTAAAAGCCCTCTAATACTTAGAGGGCTTTTTTATTAATACTTTATTAAACCTTATTATTTTATTCCTTACCTGTCAATAATTTTATAGCAAGCATAAATTCATGCGATCCTGTAGAATAGTTTGACAATTCCGAATTTAATACATCATAAGAATAGCCAATCAAATATCTATCATTAATTGAATAGCCAAATAATGCGCCAATATCACCAGTAGATCTGTAATCTGCTCCAAACCATAATTTCTTATCATAAATAGTCTTCACCCCAAAGTCCCATTGCATGGGAGATGGACCAACTGACTTTAATAAAAAGGCTGGCTCTATATTCCATTTTTCATTTGCTGAAATTTTATAAGAACCCATAATATACATGTGGTTAGACAAACTACCTGTTTGTTCACCTGATAGAGTTTCTGCAAAATTATTATCTAATAGATTAAGATTACTACTTAAAAGTTGAGGAATAGATACTCCAAGGTACCATTTTTCAGAATAAAAATTAAATCCAAATGTTGCGTCAGGTACTGTCTCAACTATTACATCTCCCTGAGTTAGCGGATCATTAGGATTTTCAACATTCCAACCATTCTTGTCAATCTTAAACTGTGTAAAACCACCAGAAATTGCAAGAGATAATTTTATTTTCTCACTAACAGCAAGGTGATAGGCATAAGAAACCGCACCACCAGCTCTACTAGTATGGCCATACTGATCATTAAAAATAACCCCCCCTAAACCAATGTTTTCCTCTTGCTTTCCGTATATACTTAATATTGTAGTGCTAGGAGCATCAGTTATACCAGTCCATTGATTTCTAATACTAGTGCGAACTTGATAAAAATCTTCCATCCCAGCAAACGCTGGATTAATCACATAGCTATTATCCATAAATTGAGTTAGTTGCGGAAGTTGCTGGCTATATACAAATCCACTAAAAATAAACGCTAAAACTAAAAGAGTTGTTTTCTTCATGTTATTATTTTTTATCTTATAATTGTTATTGGTCCTGTCTGAGGATCTTCATTATTATTTAAATCTATAACATAATAATATGTTCCCACTGGTAGTAATTCAGATTCGTACATGCCGTCCCATGGTATATAAGCGTTACCACCATTACATTGGTGAACAATCTCTCCCCAACGATTAAATACTTTAACAGTAGCAGATGGATAATTCTCAATATCTAGAATTTCCCAAGTATCATTCATTTGATCTCCATTTGGAGTTATTGCATCATAAGGAATTACTCCTAAAACAACATAAATAGAATCAATACCTAAACAACCAGAAGAGTCAACTACCAGGCTATACCACTCTGATTGAGATGGCTGAACTGTTATGTTATCAGAACCACTGCCATCTGACCATGTATATGAATCAAATGAATTTTCTGATTGTAAATTAATCTGATCATTAAGTTTAATCACTGGATTATTCCCCACAACAATAGAGGCATCTGACAATATAGTGTTTTGTACATATGTAACCCTAACAATTGCCTCAACAACATAAGGGTTAATACAGCTTGGGTCGACAATTGTCAAAGAATAATTATTTATCAACGCTGTTGGTGTTACCTCTCTATCAGCCAAAGTGGATCCGTCATCCCATGAGTAAAACAACCCAGGTTTTTCTTCAACATCTAATGTAATTGTTCTACCTAAACAAATAGTTGTGTCAAGCATACTTAAGTTTCCTGGTAAAAAGATATTAGTTACGCCATTCACTGTTGTGGTGGTGGAAACCTCACATCCATTATCATCAGTAACATTAACAGTGTATAGGCCAGGAGATAAGTTGCTAATTGCAGTATTTGTGTTTGAATATCCTGATGGGCCTGTCCATAAAACTTCATAATTAGGAATACCTCCTAATACAAAAACCTGAGCAGTACCATCATCTAATAAACATGTCTCATCAGTAGAATCAGCAGTAACAACCAATGCATTAGTTGGTCCACTAATATTTACAGTCTGACTAGTAATGGCACATCCATTTGCATCGGTTACAGTAACTGTATAGATATCAGGAGATAATGACGTCGCAGTTTGTGTAGTTTGGCCAGTAGGATCGTCCCATAAATAATAATATGTTGGTGGTATACCTGGCTCTGGAGTTCCTCCAGAAGCAGTAGCTGTAATTTCCCCATCATCAAAACCGAAACAACTCACATCTGTTTCTGATATTGTTACTGATAAAGCAGTTGGCTCAGTAAGTATAATCTCAGACGTATCGGTACACCCTTTATCATCTAAAACTATAACTACATAATTTCCAGAAATTATATTATAATTATTTGGTGTACTAACTCCATTATTCCATTCATATGTATAAGGAGGAGGTGTGTTTCCTCCTGTTGCTTCTGCTTTTATTTTTCCTGTACTTTCTCCAAAACAATTAACTGGACTTACTATACTTGTAGTAACAAGTAGTTCCTCTGGCTGAGATAAATCATAATGAATTGTATCATAACAGCCTTGAGCATCAGAAATAACACAAGTATATATTGTAGAATTTGAATTATTATTCACGCATAATCCAACTGCAGTAGCTGTAGTCTGAAGTAATGTATCGTTCCATTGATATGAATACACAATTGAACCGTTAGGACTTATGTTAGGAACTCCTCCTGTTACATCTAATGCAATCTCCCCATCACAATAATCATGACATGTTACGTCAATTGTATTAAGTGGATTAATATGTGCCTGTAACTTATTCGTATCATTAATTTCATACGAATCATAATTAGAACATCCATTCTCATCGGTAACGGTCATTCCATAAACGCCAACTGATAAATTTACTAATGAATAAGTAGTGTGACCTGTATTCCATAAATAACTATAGGTAGTTGGATCACCTACGCCACCAGAAACAACATCTGTTAAGCTTCCATTAGTCCATCCATCACAAGTAACATGACTTGCTACAAATGAATGAATAATTGTATCGGGCTCATTATATATAATACTCTCTAGATAAACACAACCATAATCATCTTGAACCACAAAATCATATATGCCCGCACTTAAACCAGTAACACTTCCTGAAAAAGAAGATGAGAGTGTGTCTCCATTTGCTATAGTTGTCTTTAAGTATGGTGGAGCTCCTCCAGAAATTAAGAAGTCAGCTGTCCCGGAATTATCGCCATGACATTGAATCTGATAATTATTCCAAAGTGATGTTGTTAGACTCACATTAAGAACTGGTGGCTCATCAATAATTATTATATCCTGAGCTACACAATTATTATCGTCAAATACCTCAATAGTATATGTGCCTGCGCTATATCCATTAAAATATGCTGTATTAGAATAAAGAGGACCTCCATTGACAGAATATTGATATGCTCCTGTACCTCCATATGCCATGATGTTTTCAACAGAACCATTACTCAATCCAAAGCATTGAACATGCGAGAATAGTGTAGTATCAATATATAATGAATCAGGCTCTGCCATTGTAATGGTATCACTATCGCTACATCCCTTAAAATCAACTACTGTCATTACATAGTCATTAGGAGATATGCTGTTAAATATATGTGTCATTTGAGATGTTGTAGTAAATCCATCAGATTTAAAATATTCCAGATTTAATCCCCCTGATGCATAAACAGAAATTGAACCATTATTAGCAGAATAACACGTAATATCAGAAACTAACATCGAGTCAATAGAAAGTATATAATCAGGTTCATATATTTCAACTGAATCTATTTTAACACACTGATTACCATCAGTAATTGTCAAATAATGATACCCTGCTGGTAAATTATATGAAGATGAAGAGTCACTACCATTACTCCATGAATAAGAATAACTATTTATTCCTCCTATCACATTTGCTGTTGCCCATCCATCAGAAAGTCCAAGACACGAAACTGAATCCTTCGAAAAAGTTATATTTATTTCATTGGGTTGATCTACAGAAATAGTAGACATTGTTGAGCACCCATTTAAATCAGTTACATTGACTGTGTGTGTACCCGCAGGAGCATTAGAATTTGCGGTAGTTGCACCAAAACTCCAATTAAAACTATATGCTGGTGTTCCCCCGTCAACAGTAACATATACGAATCCATCTGCCTGCCCATAACAAAGAGCGCTATCTGATGTAATAGAAGTAATTTCTAAACTATCTGGTTGAGTAATTGATGCATTAGAAACTGTAATACAGCCTGAGCTGTCAGTTACAGTAACTGTGTAGTTTCCTGGTGCTAATCCAGTTGCAGTCATAGTGGTTTGATTATTTGCATCATCCCATAGATATGAATAAGGAGCTCTTCCGCCAGTATGAATAGCTGTAAGCTCACCATCATTAGCTCCATTACAACTTACGTTTTCAGTATTTATATTTGTAACTTCAAGTAAATCTGGCTCATAAATATATATTGAATCTGTATCTAAACAACCTAAAGAATCTACTACTGTAACAAAATAGAATCCTCCATCAAGATTGCCAAATACATTTCCAGAAGTATAATAAGTACTTCCTCCGTCACTACTAAATAAATAAGGAGGGGAACCATCTATAGCAGAAGGTGTAATAACACCATCATCATCACCAAAACATGTTACATCATCTATAGCTGTAATAAGATCAGGGTTTTCACCTGCTAAAATTTCTGCCGTATCAGGATCCCAAGAACAACCATTAGCATCTGTAACAGTCACACTATACAAACCAGGTAATAAAAATTGGATACTTGGAGTTGTTGCTCCTGTACTCCATAAATATGTATAATTAGGTGTGGCCCCACTTGCAATCACTGCAATCTCTCCAGAGGCTAATGTTTGGTCTCCAGAACAATTAGAATGATTCAATACATTCGTACTACTTAGCAAAATAGATGGCTCGACAATAGTTACGACATCTGATGAAATACAGCCATTATCATCAGTTATAGTTAACGTATAGTTTCCGGCATTTAAATTTGTAGCATAAGGACCATTTGCACCATTTGACCAGCTGTATGAATATGGTGCTGTTCCACCAAGTGGATTTGGACCTCCACTAGTACCTGCAACAGATGCAGATCCATCACTACCTCCATTACAACTAACTGCCGAATCTGAAATAGTATACGTACTCAATTCTGTTGGTTCAAAAATAATTACACTTACACTATCAGAACACCCATTACCATCACTTGTATAGATAATATAATTTCCAGCAAATAATCCGGTATATACTCCTGTATTCTGAGGAACAGGATAGTAGAAAGGAATATAATATTGATACGTATTTGGACCTGTTCCCCCACTAGCAATCACTTCAATCCCATTTGAAGGATCTCCATAACAGGGAACAAATAATTGAGAATTAGGATAATCAAGCTGTAAGTCTACAATTGCGCTCGCAGGTGTAGTAACAGTTGAATCGATACTACAACCGTTTACGTCTGTAACGGTAACTGTATACGTAGTTAAACTATTTAAGTTGTTTATTGTAGCTGTAGTTTCTCCTGTACTCCATAAATACGTATATGGAGCAGTCCCATTTGGAATAGCAACAAGAGATGCATTTACCTGATTATTACAAGCTGCAATAGTGTCAAATGACAATGTTAAATCAGCCTCATCAATAAATACGCTTTCACTAAAACTACATCCATTTGCATCAGTAACAAGAACAGAATAAGAGCCTGTAACTAAAGATGTAGCTATTGAATCTGTCTGGCCATCAGACCATAAATATGCAAAAGGGTTTGTTCCTGTATTCTGATCTACCAGAATAGATGCTGAACCTTGTCCAGACCCACAATATTCTGGAAAAGAATCTAGAGAATAAGCCCAATCAAGTGGCTCATTCAGAGAAATAGTATCATATGCGGTACAATTGTTTGCGTCTACTACTGTTAAGAAATAATCACCATAATTAATAGAACCACATAAGTTATTAAACGTAGGGTTCTGAAACTGAGTGACCCCACTAAGATCATAAACCAAAGAACTAAGAAGTGACGGCTCATTAGAAACATTTGCCGTAATAGATCCGTCACATGTATTATAACAACTTATGATATTTGACTGAACACCTGTAGCGGTAAAAAGCATTGGCTCCGTAACATTCAAACTTATTGTGCTTGTTAAACAGCCCGCCCCATCTTGCACTTGTAGAACATATGTTCCGGCACTAATTGAAGATCCATTACTTGAATTAAAAACAGAATCATTCAAAAAACTCGCCCCTCCATCTATTGAAAAAGAAAAATTTGGGGTTCCTCCAAGCACATTAGAAAATGTGATTTCTCCATCATTCAAACCGTTACAACTAACTCCAAATCCATTGTACGAATTAACCGAAGTAACATCAGCAGTAAATGTTATAGCATTTGGTTCTGAAACAAAAACTGAATCTGATGCTGTACAACCATTTACATCTGAAATAGTAATTTCATAATATTGATTTCCACATAAATTATTAAAAACTGATGAGTTTTGAGACCCCCCACCATTAAGAGAATATGTATATCCTGGTGTTCCTGTTAAAATATTATCCACGGAAAACTGAATGCTTGCATCACATACAGAATTACAAGAAATAACAGAATTAATATTTATAGAACCAGATAAATCATTAGGATCATTAAGAATAAAAGATTCATCATTAGTACATAAATTAGCATCCCTATAATAAAGAGTATACGCTCCTGAAGATAATCCTGAAAATACAGGATTAGTTGTCCAAATTACATTATCAAGTGAATATTCATACGGAGCTGTTCCCGATGTTACAGATGCTGTAATCTCCCCATCTGATGCTCCATAACAAGAAATTTCTTGCCCATTATAATTAGATGTAACACCTCCATTGACCGATAATACATTAGGCTGGCTAATGGTAAATGATGATTGAGAAGAGGGAGAGGTAGAACATCCATTCGCATCAGATACTGTTATTGAATAGGTTCCAGCACACAAATTATCAAATAAAGTATCTACTCCAGACAACACTACGCCATCTACAGAATAAGGCTGTGTTCCTCCAGATATTGAGATAAGCTCTGAGGCATCACAATTCCCAAAACATTGATTACTAGATTGTGTTGTAATGGTATTTGCAAGTTCATTTGGCTCAAAAATTGTTATTGTATCATAATCAAATACAGAAGGATCTGTAAGTACATTATTTATAAATGTAGAATTACCGAAAAACTGTGCAAAAGGATTATATGTTGTATTAAAAGCAACTGAATCTACAACTAACATATAATACAAAGACTCATCTAGACCATTTGCCGTTACAACTGAACCGCTTGTTTGGGTACTAGAAAAATACGAAAATGTTGCAAATGCTCCTACCTTAAATGCTTTTAACTGATAAGTAACAAAATTAGACTGACAACCAAGAGGAGGTGAAGGGCAAGTGTCGTTATCAACATATACATCAATATCAGCAAGATCACCACTACAGTCAATAGGATTAGAAACAACAACAGAATCTATAGTAATTTGAAATTGTGCCTTTATGTTTGTTGAAAACAACACCAAAAACACAACAGAAATTAGCACTAATAATTTTTTCATCATAATGTAAAAATTAAATGTTTATTTTAAAAAGCTGCAAGATACAAAAAAACAACTTAAGAAACTAAATCACAGAATTACATTCATTATCTAGTAAGTATATGGTATTTGCCAAAAAAACGTTCAAAACAAAAAAAACAAACTAAAAATTAAGACCTACTAGATTAAAATTAGCAATATTGATTAAATGCCTGCAAAAGATTTTCTGCAATTAGATCTGCTGATCTACCTTCAATATGATGTCTTTCTATAAAATGAACAAGGTTTCCATCCTTAAATAAAGCTATTGAGGGTGATGACGGAGGGTAAGGCTGCATGTATTCACGTGCTTTTGCTGTAGCACCAATGTCTTGCCCCGCAAATACAGTAGCAAAAATATCCGGTTTCGGTGAACTCTTTGTGGAAGTCTTAACAGCAGGGCGTGCATTTCCAGCAGCACATCCACATACAGAATTAACAATCACTAAAACTGTTCCTTCTTTCTTATCTAGAACGCTGGACACTTCATCAGCAGTCTTCATTTCCACAAACCCTACAGATGTCAAATCTTCACGCATTGGAGTACAAATTTCTTCTGGATACATAATTGTTTTTTTACAAATTTAGATTTATTTTCGTTTTCTTTTAAAGAAATCTTTAAGTATTTTTTTTGATTCATCCTCAAGCAAACCAAACTCAATTACTGTTTTCGGATGTAAAACCTGTTTATTCATTACGCTATAACCATTCTTATAATCTCTTGCTGCCACAACGATCCTACTAATTTGGGTCCAATATGAAGCGCCTGCACACATTACACATGGTTCTAGTGTAACATAGAGTGTGCATTCACGAAGATATTTACCACCAATATGATTAGCTGCAGAAGTAAATGCTTGCATCTCAGCATGCGCTGTAACGTCATTTAAATGCTGGATATAATTATATCCTCGTGCAATAATTTGATTATTACATGTAATAATAGCCCCAACCGGAACCTCATCAGCCTCAAATGCTTTCTGAGCCTCTTTCATAGCTTGGATCATAAAATACTGATCAGATTTCACCCCAATTTCCATGATACAAAGATAGTGTTTATTCTATGCTAATTTTGTAGTTTTGCCAATAAATCAATTTTTCAAAAATGCTTAGAACACATAACCTTGGCGAGTTAAGCATCAAGGACAAAAACAAGGATGTTACCTTATGTGGCTGGGTACATAAGACAAGGGATCTAGGTGGTATGACTTTTATAGACCTGCGTGATCGATATGGTATTACCCAGTTAGCGTTTAATATGGATACAGACAATAATCTTTGTGCAGATGCAAGGCAGCTTGGAAGAGAATATGTCATCCAAGTCTCTGGGAAAGTAATAGAACGGAGTGCAAAAAATACACAAATACCAACTGGAGAAATTGAAATAGAAGTTAATGAGCTAAATATCTTAAATAAATCAAAAACACCACCCTTTACAATAGAGAATGAGACGGATGGAGGAGATGAATTGAGAATGAAATACAGGTATCTTGATATTAGAAGAAATCCTATAAAAGAAAATCTTTTATTAAGA